>JANQLI010000191.1 GCA_028280675.1 Alphaproteobacteria bacterium | reverse complement strand
ATCTGGGATCGCCGCCCTTAAAACATTCTCCGTGCCTGTAATATTCGTCAGGATCGATTTACTCGGCTCCTCCATGATCAACTTGACGCCAACCGCCGCCGCCATATGAAACACGGCATCAGCTTCGCTTACAAGCTCTTCAACCAATGGCCGATCAAGAACGGACCCCTCAATCAGCGCAAATCGATTGTGCCCTTTGAGGGCATGAAGATTTTCACGCCGCCCTGTTGAGAAATCATCCAGCGCCGTGACATCATGGCCTTCGGCCACCAATCGTTCTGATAAGTGTGAGCCAATAAATCCCGCGCCGCCGGTTATGAGGATACGCACGCCTGTCCCCTTGCTGGATTCACAAAGTTTCTTCAATACCTATACTTTAAGCAATTATTGGACCATAGAACAGGGGACTTTCAGCAGGATTAACGAATAAAGTCAGGCACTTCCGTCCACCGTTAACTCTCTTTAGTATAACGAGATGGATGAGATTCAGACCAACGCAAGGGAACAAGGCGACATGTGGCCAGACGTCGATTTCGGTGGCGCGCCTGTTGTTGTGACAGGGGCAAATGGCTTTATTGGCCGTCGGCTTGTGGCTGGATTAAGCGCCTGCAATGCCAATGTCACCGTATTATTAAGATCGGGACATGGCAGGCGCTATTTTGAGGCCTGCGGCGCGAATGCGATCATATGCAAACTCACCGCAGGCGCAGAACTCAATGAGGCATTGCGAGATCAAAGGGTTCTTTTCCATTTCGCCTATGATGTCCGCGCCAGCGGCGCAGACAATCTAGCCGCATTTTCAGCTCTCTCGGATGCCCCTGCAAACAACGGAATTGAACGGATCGTCCATGCCAGCTCTATTGTGGTTTACGATGACTGGCCGCATGGCCACATAACCGAAACATCCCCCATCAGCACCGCGGCCGGAGGCGAGTATCGCCAGAGTAAAATCGCCATGGAAACGGCACTGCTAAACGGCAACATCCCCTCAGCCATTCTCCAACCCACCATTGTCTATGGCCCAGGCAGTGCTCTATGGACAGAAGCGCCCATCGCCGCCCTGCGCCGAGGGCCCATCATTCTGCCCGACCCTCCGGGTATTTGCCCTGCCGTTTACGTTGACGACGTCGTCGCCGGAGCGTTACAGGCCGCCGCCCTCCCGGACCTTGGCCAGGAACGGTTTATCCTCTCAGGTCCAGATCGCATAACCTGGGCGAACTTATACGAAGCTTATGCTGAAGGGATTGGAGCCGGAAGCGTACAGCTTGTCCCACTTGATGAGCTCAGGAGCCGCATTCCACCAGCTCAAGACAATTCAGCTCCCCAAGGCCCTTCACTAAGTGCGCGGCTCAGCAAAAAACTCCGCCACCTCATTGGCAATCATCGCTTTGACCAAATAACATCGGCGGTGCGCGCACGGCTTGCGCCCCGTGGCCCTGTGTTACCTGACCCTCATCTCTTGGACCTTTACAGCGCCACACCAACGATCTCATGCGAGACTGCACGAACGCGCTTGAACTATCATCCACACTATGACCTTGCAACAGGCATGAAAGCGCTCCGCAGTATATCAAATAGGCGCTGAGGGATAGGCGGTTCTGCCACGCTTTGCTGAGTGTGAAGGTGCCGTTTGGCCCTCTTGACGGATCGTCACCATGTCATTCAAACGCATGATTGAGATCTCATCATTCTCCATGCAATGACTCTCCCACTTCTTCTTGGCGCACAGAATAAACGAACGACATCAACCGCTTCCACACGCTTGGTGTCAAAAAAGCGAGTATAGCGCCAACAATCGAGACGCCAATCATGACTGTCGCAACAAGATAAACAATATCCGGCATTTGACCGAGCATCACTGCACGCCACAAAAGGAGAACAACGACCATAGCCAAAGCAATGATACATGGAGCAAACAATGTTCGTACATAACGGCCAGCAGATATGTTCTCCGGTGTCAATGCTATCCTCGTTCTGATGGGAAAGAAGAGTATTGCCCGAAAGGCGTATGCGGCCGCTGCATATACGATGCCATAGCTACTGACAATACCAAGAAATACAATACAAGCAATGGCCTCGATAACAACAGCCTTCACATAACGCCGCGTGCTATCCCAAGCCATCAAGTAAGATTCCTGAAGGTCAGTTAGGGATTGCATTGCTCCGACAAGACAAATCCACGGCAGAATGAGAACGGTATCACGCCAGTCTGGGCCGAATGTAAGTTCAACTACAGGATCAGCTATCAGAGCAAGACCTGCAGCAGACGTAAAGCCAGCCAAAGCAATGATTTGCGTTAATTCAAGAAAAAACTTATCGGAGCGCATCCCCTCTCGGCGCATAATCGCAATTGTCGATTGAGCAACTGATTTTATGGGCGTCACAATCAACGTCAGAAGCACCTCAACAAATCGCCATGTGAGCGCATATACGGCAACGGCATGTGGACCAATCACAACGCCGAGGACAACAGTAGGGGTTTGCAGCATAGCAAGTATCGCAGCGCGTAAGATAACAATCTGCGGTCCAAGACCACCAATCAATGCAAAGTTGGATATTGTTGGCAGCCGCTTTGGCCACCATCCTGCTGCCAGTATAGCAATCACACTATTCACGGCAGACATAGCCAAACGCTGGCCCACGACACTCCACGCGCCATAACCTTCCACCGCAAGATAAATTCCGACAACCCCTCCAACCATCACGCCAGTAATGCTGCGGATCGCCAGTGTCCGAAAGGCCATATTTCTCCTAAGAATGGCCGTCGAGACACCTCCCCCTGCAATCAGAATGACTGTCACGCTTGCCGCCAACATTAAAACACTAACTGTTGGCTGCCCATAAATGACCGCAGCCAAAGGTGAGAGCATCGCTAATATGAAGAAAAGAAACAGTCCAAAACCGATCAGCGCCGTAAATGTGGCTTCCAAAAACCCTTCTACAATCTGTTGCCGTTCGATAATGCCTTCTGTCAGCGTATTACGCACAAGGACTTCACCAAATAAAACGAAGGCAAGCGCCATACTCGCCAGACCGAACTCCTCCGTACCGATCAGGCGCGCAATGATGACAAACACGATGAGATTGAGGCCCTGTTCGACCCATGCCGCCATACTTGTCCAAGCGGCACCAATGACGAAATATTTTTTCATCTCACGTGCCTCGCTCCCTTATGACAACCAGTGAGACAGATCACGGTTGATAAGGTCCTGTAACTTGTCAATATCATCGCTTAACTGAGATTTCAGGAAATTCTCTGCGTCACCAGATATTGTTGGCTTTTCTAAATTGCCCTGCGACACAGCATCACGAATCCGTTGCCGCCACTCGGTAGGCATGAATTGCCCCAACAGACGTGTTGATGTACGCGGTTTCATAACAAGGTTTTGCAAAAACCGGCTTCTGGGTTCGCCGCCAGTATTCGGTCGATAGGAGATGTCAGGTGTAAATCCTGAATCAACATTTAAAAAATCAAAGATATTTTTCAAAACATCCACAGGCGCTTCCTGAAAATCCTCATAAAGGTGAATGTAAATCTGGCTGCGATCAAAATATGTGAGGTATCTTGTCAATTGCTCATGATAACGCGGGAAGGAGCTATATTGAAACATGGGTATCCACCCATCATCCTGTCTCTGCCGTTCTGCTTTGAGTGCGTCATCAAAACTCTCAAGCGGTTCGATCATAAGCCTGCGCGCATAAAGAAAATGCGAGAAGGCCTGCTCAATCGGGTTACGCAGAATCACAATAAGCTTCGCATCAGACAAGAGATCGTGAATGCGTTTTGGCGCTTGCTCAGCATAGAGATAAAGGGGCGAAGCTTCACCAATAGCGCTTTCCGTTGTCGCATCATTAAAAAGACGTCTATAGGACTCTAACTCTGCAACCGAATTATTCGCGTGATCAGCCCCAGGGCCACGGTAAACCAATTCTTCAGGCCTAAACGCAAAGAAGTTTGCCTCCTTAACGGGACTCATGAAGATTGATGGGTGCTGCTTTAAATACGTATATAAGGCCGTCGTGCCAGACCGGGCCGCACCAATG
Source organism: Alphaproteobacteria bacterium (assembly GCA_028280675.1). Classification (GTDB taxonomy): domain Bacteria; phylum Pseudomonadota; class Alphaproteobacteria; order SMXP01; family SMXP01; genus JANQLI01. Next base: position 3,012 of record JANQLI010000191.1, on the reverse strand, counting down.
ACAAGAAAGTTCGGCAAATGACTCACGTTGAGAAAAGCTCCTTGTCAGTCGGTTAGGCCAAGCCGATGCAAAAGCCAAGAACATCAGTCACGTTCTTAGGGCGGCTGCGATGGCAATGGACATCACATATTACTTAATGGCCAGGAAACCTTCGAAACAGATGTATTTTTGAATAGTGATAATGTCACTGAAGCCCGCGCGTTGCATCAGGCCCAAATTCCCCTCGGTAGAGAAAGGCTCCATCACACCTTTCAAGCTTCTAGCTTTTGACACAATTTCATCCGGCGTGAATCCATTCTGCAATTTAAAATCGTTGTAGAGAAGGGTCAGGATGTCCTGGAAACGCGCATCGGGTCCGCGCACCTTCTCGAAAAGAATGAAGGCCCCTCCCCAATTCAAACTTTCATAAATACGATTGAACAAGTCTTGTCGGTGCCGCGGTGGGATAAATTGCATACAATAATAAGAGACAATCATATCTGACTTCTGAAAATCATAGAGGGTCACATCATCGCAAAACAGTTCGATATTCGGAATATGAGCGCAATCTTTTTTCGCTTTGGCAATCATGTCGGCTTCGCAATCAATACCAATCCAGTGCGCATCTGGTTTATCCGCGTTCCGCTCAGCAAGCTTTCTTAACAGCTCGCCAGTCGAGACGCCCAGCTCATAACAAACACTCTCATTGGCGCAGAAAAAATCACTCAACTGACAGATCAGATCATGTCCCTCAGCATAAAGCGGAACAGACTGACTCACATGGGCGACAAATTTTTCTGCAACGTCACCACCAAAGGTCCAGCCACCATTCTTGGCTTCAATATCGTTTCCTACTTTCATACTGTCTTTCCCAGAACCCATGAAACTCACAAGAGACACTGCAAAATGCGCACCACGCCCACTTCCTTAATAAACGATTAACAGCAAAAAGTGAATGTAATCTTCCCAGACCTTAACCAGCAAACTTGTAATCTAAGTCATTGTAATAATGAATCTATTTAGATCACACCACCTCAGAAAGCGCCACAATAAACCGGCTTTCTCATCTCGCTCCATAAACCAAACATGACGCATCCCTTATTAACCATATCATCAGATACAAACGTCTATATCGCCTCGCCAGATAGCCCCTAACGTCTTCTTTGCAATGTCAAAAAGACTTGCAGGGGCGTTAACCACTTGATTGTAAGTTTGCGATAAATAAGCAGCATGGTTAACACATACTCGGCATCTGAGTCGCCACAGGCCCGCTGAAAGGAACATAATCTTGTCAGATGAAGTTGTCCTTCGCGTTGTTGTTCCCGCCTTTAACGAGGAAGAAGGCATTCGTGCAACGATTGATGAATTACAGACCGTTTTGGATAGCATGGATGTGTCTTCTGAAATCGTTGTCGTAAATGACGGCTCAACGGATAACACACGCGCCGAAGCCGAACACACATCCGCGCGTATTATTGATCAGCCCGAAAATCTAGGCTATGGCGCGGCCTTAAAAGCGGGGATACGTGCACCCGGCGCATGCGAATTTGTGGCCATCATCGATGCGGACCGCACCTACCCTGCTGATCAATTACCTAAATTGCTTGATCTCGCACAGACCCACGACATGGTCGTCGCGTCACGGCATGAAAGCATGGGGGCTGTTCCCCTGGTGCGCCGCCCAGCAAAAGCCATTCTGAATGGCCTTGCAAATTACTTGATGCAACGCAATATACCAGATCTCAATTCGGGACTGCGTGTGTTCCGGCGGTCTTCATTGATGCAATTCTTACCCCTTTTGCCGCAAGGGTTCTCGTTCACAACAACGATTACACTTTGCATGATGTATTCGGATTTACGTGTTGTTTACACGCCCATCACCTATAGCAAACGGACGGGAAGTTCGAAAATTCGTCCGACTCATTTCTTTGATTTCATCTTGCTTGTGCTGCGCGTGGTGACTTTCTTTAACCCACTGCGCGTCTTTTTACCGCTCGGGGCGATCTTCTTTATGCTTGGAACGCTCAAACTGATTTATGACATCTTCCTGCTCAATTTATCGGAAAGTGCGATTTTCTTTTTCCTCACATCCATTATTATTTGGGTGTTAGGCTTGATTGCAGACATGATTTCGCGCCTGCATTTGCACCCGCGAGCACATTAGTCTTCGACAACATGCTCTTCGAACGCAATCCGGTGTTCAGCCCATAAGTCTTTATTGAAAGTGCCATCGGCATCAAGACATTCACATGCCGCATACGCCATAAGCATGGCGTGATGCGTGTTGTCGTGGGCGAACAACCCTTGGCGGCCATAGGTCAAGAACCCCTCAAGAGATGAGAGCCACGTGTCCATGACGTCAAAGTGCGTCTCAAACTCCCGGTCATAAACCGGATAGGCAAAGTTCAACCGCCGTGTCTCTGTGCGGACCACAGGCACTGTCACCGGCAAGCCGATGGACTCCAGCCACTGACACATATGTTGACCGAGCGCCTCATCCGACACCTGCCACTCGGTGGCGGGATCACACGGCAGCTCAGCGCAGAGGATGGTGCGATTTTTTGGCTCTGTCGATGCGCTGTAATTCTTCGGTTCCGACATGCGGGAAATAGGCACCGAAAGTTCTGGAAAGTAATGCGCGTCATACTCACTAAACTGATCTGTCTCTAAGATCAGGTAGATCAGGATCATACCGCGATACTTGATATGACTTGCCGCCTCTAAAACGTTGGCAGGGGGTGGTGGGTCCATCATACGCACAGCCAGGCTAATCGGGAGCGTTGACCACACAGCATCCGTCTCCACACGGGTGGTTTGTCCCTCTTGCGTGAACAGCAAACCCGTGACCTGGTTGCCCTCACGGAAGATTTTCTCAACTGCGGCGTTGAGTTTCAGATCCGTGCCTGCCTCAACGGCATGCTCTGCCAACCCACGGGTAATCTGGCCAAAACCCTTCTTTGGATAATAAAATCCGCTGGACGTTTCGGTTTTCAGCCCTGGAATTTGCCGCGAGATTTTCTTTAAGATCTTGAG
>JANQLI010000184.1 GCA_028280675.1 Alphaproteobacteria bacterium | reverse complement strand
AAAGACCCAAACGATGCACCTTACCAATCACCGCATTCCGGGTGACATCTCCGAGTGTCCGAGCGATCTGGCTCGCACTTAATCCTTCTGTCCACAATTTCTTGAGAAGCTCGACGCGTTCTTCAGTCCAAGCCATATGTGACCCCTATCTTTTGCTATTGCTCCGCCATGAATGATGATTCGCCACCCCCATCAGGCCTCGATAGGGAAATCACCACCTCTCCTGAGTCCTCGACCCAAGTTCTACTAAATATCGTATCTTTTTATACCGAATACACAAGATCGTCCATTAACCAATTTGTAATTTCTTGTGGATAACGCAGAATAAAACGAGAACATGATTCGAAATGTTCCATATGGTGAATCTTCTTGCGCCCTAAGCTGTGTTTGCCTATGTGAGGACGATTGAATGTCGCGGGATCAGCAAGGATTGAGCATGACCGATCAAAGTTACCACCCCACCGGCAGCCGCCGATTTGGCATGGTGAATTGGCTAGGGGTGTGGACGCTGTATAAGCGCGAGATCCGCCGCTTCATGAAAGTAGGCATCCAAACCGTTGCCGCCCCTGTAATCTCTTCTCTGTTGTTTTTGATTATTTTCAAACTCGCTCTTGGAAGCGTGCGCCCAGATGTCAATGGAATCCCCTTTGCCGATTTTCTTGCGCCTGGTTTGATCATGATGGCAATCCTCACCAATGCCTTTGCCAATTCCTCGTCTTCGCTACTCACCGCTAAAATGCAGGGGAATCTCGTCGATATTCTGATGCCGCCGCTCTCTTCAATGGAACTGACTTTTTGTTTTGTGATGGGGGGCGCGACACGCGGCGCCATCGTTGCGATAGCAACGGCCTTGGCGATGTTACCTTTCGCAAATTTCCATATTGCGAGTTGGGCCTCCCTGTTTTACTTCGCCATCATCGCCTCGGTGATCATGGCAGAGGTCGGTGTGTTGGCTGGCATTTGGGCCGAAAAGTTCGATCATATGGCTGTGGTGACAAATTTTGTGATTACACCGTTGGTCTTTTTATCGGGCACGTTTTATTCGGTGAAGATGCTGCCTGATATTTTTTACACCATCAGCCAATGGAATCCGTTCTTTTATCTCATCGATGGGTTCCGCTATGGCGCAATTGGCCAGGCCGATGGCGAGGTTGGCTTCGGGGCCTTCATGATGGGACTTCTGGCACTTATCCTGGGATGGGCATGTTACGCCACCTTCAAATCAGGATGGCGTTTAAAAAGCTAGCTATTTCAATGTGCTATTCCCTTATTGACAGCGCCCTCCCGGCTGACGATACTGCAGCGCTTCCTGGGAGGGTCGCCCGCAAAAGCGGGGCGGCCTTCCCTTTGTTTCAACCGGATGGTCCTGTCCTTTAAGGCAACCACTGGCGACAGGGAGTGCTCCTCCGTGATCACACCGATAATGCCCACCTATGCACCAAGCGACCTTGTTTTTGAACGGGGCGATGGCGCTTATCTCTTTGCGCCGGATGGCACGCGCTATCTCGACTTTGGGGCAGGCATCGCCGTGATGACACTCGGGCATAGCCATCCTCATGTGATCAAGGCGGTCACCGATCAAGCTGCAAAGCTCTGTCACACCTCGAACCTCTATCACATCCCCAATCAACAACGTGCTGCCGAACGTCTGACCGAAGCAACCTTTGCGGACACAGTGTTCTTCGGCAATTCCGGCGCCGAGGCACTGGAATGCGCGATCAAAACCGCGCGGCGCTACCACTGGGCCAATGGTGACAAGAACCGTTACCGGGTAATCACCTTTCATGGTGCTTTTCACGGACGCACATTGGCAACGCTTGCCGCAGGCGGACAAGCAAAACATTTGGAAGGGTTTGCCCCAGCGGTCGATGGATTTGATCACGTCCCTTATGGCGATATTGATGCGGTGAATCACGCCATTACGGAAAAAACAGCAGCCATCCTTCTTGAGCCTATACAAGGCGAAGGCGGCATCATTGAGCCACCAAAAGATTTCCTCGCCTGTATTCGCGATCTTTGCGACGCCCATGGCCTTCTGATGCTGCTGGACGAAGTGCAAACCGGCATGGGGCGGACGGGCGATCTCTTTGCGTATCAACAGAGCGGCGTAGAGCCAGATGTGCTGAGCACGGCCAAAGCTTTAGGGGGCGGTTTTCCAGTCGGCGCGTGCCTTGCCACGGAAGAGGCGGCCAAAGGCATGGTGGCGGGCACACATGGCTCGACCTTTGGCGGGAATCCATTGGCGATGGCTGCTGTGAACGCTGTTCTTGATATTGTTCTGCAGAAAACATTCCTACCCCAGGTTCGCGAGCGAGCCGCAACCTTACGCACAGGACTTGAGACACTCATCGCATCATATCCAAACGTGTTTACAGACCTTCGCGGCCGCGGTTTGATGGTTGGACTGGGGTGTAAGCCCGCTAATACCGATGTGGTCACAGACATTATTGCCGCAAACATGTTGGTTGTGCCTGCAGGGAACAATGTTATTCGCCTCTTACCGCCCTTAACGATTACGAATGACGATATAGAAGATGCTCTTAACCGTTTGGACAAAGCCTGTCGAACGTTGAGCAATTAGACGTTTAGATTGGAGTATATTATGGCGAACGGACAGATCCGCCATTTCCTGGATTTAACCGCACTCGATAAAAGCACATTGCGGTTGTTGATTGATAGCGCCCTTGAGCGCAAGAAGGGCAAACGCGATCAAGCGCGCGGCGCGCTTGATACGGATGCGCCTTTAGGCGGTCATATTCTCGCGTTGGTTTTTGAAAAGTCATCGACGCGAACACGGGCGTCATTTGATGTTGGGATGCGGCAATTGGGCGGCGAAGTGCTGGCTCTCAACAGCAATGATATGCAACTCGGCAGAGGCGAAACGGTTGAGGATACGGCGCAGGTGCTGGCGCGGTTCGTCGATGTCATCATGCTGCGCACAACGGCACATCAGAAATTGCTCGACTTCGCAAACGCCTCCTCTGTCCCTGTGATTAATGGCCTGACGGATTTTTCGCATCCTTGCCAGCTCATGGCGGACATCATGACCTTTGAAGAGCATCGCGGGCCGATCAAAGACCGGGTGATGACCTGGGTTGGCGATGGCAATAATGTCGCGCATTCGTTCATTCACGCCGCTGTTCAATTTGATTTTGAACTGCGTCTCGCCTGCCCCGATGGCTATCACCCAGACCCGCACGTGATGGCCTGGGCGAAAGCACAGAACGGGCGGGTCCATCTTACAACCGATGCAAAAGCAGCCGCAGAGAACAGTGCATGTATTGTGACGGATACATGGGTGTCGATGGGTGATAAAGACGCCGAAGCGCGCCACAAGGCACTCGGTCCTTATCAAGTGAATAAAGAATTGATGGCGCTTGCCGATAAAGACGCCATCTTCATGCATTGCTTACCCGCCCATCGCGGCGAAGAGGTCACCGCTGAGGTGATGGATGGACCGCAATCCGTTGTCTTTGATGAAGCAGAAAATCGTCTGCATGCACAAAAAGCAATTCTTGTGTGGTGTCTGAGCGCGTGACCGCGACCGATACCCATAAAGATGACCGCACTCTGCCGTATCGTATAGAGAATACGGACATTCGCGGGCAAATCATTGAACTTGGCGCATCGGTCAATGACGTGTTGACCCGTCATGATTATCCACGCCCCGTCTCGCAACTCCTTGGTGAATCGCTCGTCCTCGCCGCAATGATGGGAGCCGCCCTAAAATTTGCAGGCCGGTTGATTTTACAACTGCAAGGCAACGGTCCCCTGGATCTGCTTGTGGCTGATTTTGTGTCCCCTGGCACAATACGTGGGTATGCGCGTTTTGACGCCGCGCGGGTTGCAGCTCTGTCTGATGATTATCCAAAACTGGTTGACCTCATGGGCAAAGGCCATTTGGCAATCACCATTGATCAGGACTTAGATAAAGACCGTTACCAGGGGATTGTCGAGTTGCAAGAAGAAAGCTTGAGCCAGTGCGCCCTGACCTATTTTGGTCAATCGGAACAAATTCTCACCGGCTTACGCCTGGCTGTTGCCGAACACATTAACGGCAATGGTCAACGCACATGGCGGGCAGGCGGTGTCATGGCGCAAAGCTTACCGCCGCAAATCCTAGGCGAATCCGGCGCAACGGAAAAATCCCTGGATGACTGGGAGCGCATTAACATCCTTCTCAACACAGCCGAAGATCATGAATTGACCGATCCGCTTCTGCCTGCGGAACAATTGCTCTATCGTCTTTTTCACGAAGACGGGGTGCGTGTGTTTGAGGCAAAAGACATTGCTTTTGGCTGCTCATGTAAAGAAGACACCATCCGCACCACCATTCAAAATTTTTCCGATGATGATCGATCGGATATGACAGAAAATGGCGTGATCAGTGCGCGCTGCGAATTCTGTAACACCACATATTGCTTTGATCCAAGCGATTTCGTTTAAATGCAGACATGTTCTATGAGACGCCGCAAGAAAGCTTCACATGCTTTTACTTGCTGCACAGTGATAAACTCATTCGGTTGATGAGCTTGGGCAATATCGCCAGGTCCGCACACGACCGTGGGAATGTCAGCGTTCTGAAAAATGCCGGCTTCGGTGCCATAAGAGACAGCGTAAGACTCATTTTGCTGCGCGAGCATCAATGACAGTGTTTCTGCGGGCGATCCTTCAAGCGGTGTAAACGTCGGAATAACGGCTGTCAGTTCTGTGTGAATAGATGCCTGCGGCGCCGTTCTCTGTAATTTCGGCAGAACAGCGTGCTGCGCATAGTTTTCAAATCCATCTCTGATCGCTTGCGGGTCCTGCCCCGGAAGCGGGCGAAATTCCCAGAGGAAAGAACACTCTTTCGGAATAATATTCACAGCAGACCCACCGTATATCGTGCCGACATTTAATGTGGCATAAGGTGGATCAAATCTTTCGCCGCCTTTGCGATTATGGCTGAGCGCGTCTGCGACTTCCGATAAATAATGAATCAATTCACCTGCCGCCAAGATCGCGCTTCCTCCCAAGTGAGGTGCACTGGAATGAGCGTCCTGTCCGGTAATCGTGGTTTGAAAGGCATGCAAGCCTTTGTGGGCATTGACCACTTGCATTGACGTCGGTTCCCCGACAATCACACAATGGGGGCGCGGCATTTTTGCAAGGATGTGATCCACCATGGAATGCACACCAAGACACCCGACCTCTTCGTCATAAGATAAAGCAAAGTGCAACGGCGTTTTTAATCCGCGCGCAACAAACGCAGGCACAAGAGCGAGAGCAATGGCGGAAAAGCTTTTCATATCCGTCGTGCCCCGGCCATAAAGCCGATCGCCCTTTTGAGTCAGCACAAACGGATCGGTTTCCCAGTCTTGCCCATCAACAGGCACCACATCCGTATGCCCCGAAAGCACAATGCCGCCTGGCTGTGATGGACCTAATGTGGCATAGAGGTTCGCTTTTGTGCCATCCTCATTGGGAATGATCTCACATTGCGCCCCATGTTGCTCAAGATAATCTTTTACAAATGTCACCAGCTCAAGATTGGAATTGCGGCTTGTTGTATCGAAGGAGACAAGCTTAGCGATCATGTCTTGTACGGAATAGGGTGACATCACTATGCCCGCCAAAAGTTGGGCAAAAAGAGCACAAGGACCGTAAAGAGCTCTAACCGTCCAAGCAACATCCCTAAAGACAAAAGCCATTTTGCCGTATCGGGCAAAGGCGCAAATGTTCCTGAAGGGCCAATGATGTCGCCTAAACCGGGCCCGACATTCGCAACCGCTGTTCCCGCCGCCGATAACGAGGTCAGCAAATCAAGTCCCAATGATGAGAGCAGGAACGCTAAGACAGTAAAGCACACAAAAAAGACAAAAAAGAAACTCATTACCGAGGCGGTAATATCTTCAGAAATTACCCGGCCATTATATTTTGCCGAAAACACGCCATTAGGATGCACCATGCGGCGTATTTGCATGGTGAGCGCGCTATACATAATTTGAAAGCGGAAGATTTTAATGCCGCACGACGTCGATCCGGCGCAGCCGCCAACAAACATGACGCAGAAAAACATCATCACCGCAAAGGGTCCCCATAGACCATAATCGGTTGTCGCATAACCGGTTCCTGTCATGATCGAAACGATATTAAACAATGCATAGCGCAGCGCCATCCAGCCTTCATGCACACCGGTATTGATTTGATAAAGCGTCATCACGCTGACAAAACCAATGGCAAACATAAAAAACCATCTGACTTGCGAATCTTGCAAGAGTGGCTTTGCATTGCCCCTGACGGCCTGCCAATAAAGCAGAAAGGGCAAGCTGCCTAAAATCATAAACACAACTGCTGTGTAATCGACAAAAGCGCTCTCGAAATGCCCCACCGATTGATCAGAGGTTGAGAAACCGCCAGTGGCGATTGTTGTCATCGCATGAGCGACCGCTTCGAAGGTGCTCATGCCGGCCAAACGATAGCAAAGTGCGCAGATCAACGAGAAGGACACATAGACCAAAGCAATTGATCCAACAACTTGCGTCGCCCGCGGCAAAATCTTGTCCGACGTCTCTGAAGATTCAAGACGGAAGAGCTGCATCCCCCCGACTTGCAACATTGGTAAGACCGCAATAGCCATCACAATAATCCCAATGCCGCCAAGCCATTGCAAAAGGGCGCGCCACATCAAGATACCCGGAGGGGCGGTATCCAGCCCGGACATGACCGTGGATCCGGTGGTGGTCAACCCTGACATGGCTTCAAAAAAGGCGTCCGTATAGCTGAGTTTAAACTCAGAAAACATAAAGGGGAGCGCCGCAAAAGCTGTTGAGAAAACCCACGCCGATGTCGTCAGCAAAAACGCTTGCTGCACAGAGAGGCCGCCACGGTAACCGCGGTTTGTCAGCGCCAAGCCACCCCCTGCAAAAAGGGTTGTACACGCCGCCGCGAAAAAAACCTTCCAATCCGGGTGACCAACCGCCAGATCCACCATGGCCGGAAGCAGCATTGCAACGCCAAGAAACGACAATAAGATGCCGTTAATCAGTATGATGGGGCGGATATCAAGCATGCGGAGTCATGCCCTCTTTCGGTTCAGCGAATCGAAAAGATCTGTTGTTAATGCAGACTATAGACCTGATGCGGGCTATCAAGGGAAAAGGTTGGGATGACAACATCAAACATCTCGCCCGTGGCGGTCTGCATTTGATACGTGCCGCCCATAAATCCCGATGCCGTCGAAAGCGGCGTCCCACTTGTATATTCAAACGTTTCACCCGGACGTAAAACCGGTTGCTCACCGACCACACCTTCGCCGCGCACTTCTTGGATGTTGCCTGTGGAATCGGTGATCTGCCAATGGCGCGAGCGTAATTGTACAGTTTCCTCGCCCAAATTCTCTATCGCAATCGTATAGGCCCAGACGAACTGGCTTTCATCCGGATTAGATTCTTCTTCCAGAAACACAGGCTCAACGGCGACAAGAATGTCCCGTGTCATATGCTCATAAATACCGTCCATGAATGACTCGCTTATCATGTTCAGTCCACCACCATACTGACCTTACATACGACTCAAAGACTGCAACATATCTTCGATTAAGTCTTGCGGATCTTCAAGACCAATTGATAAGCGCAATGTGCCTGGATAGATGCCGCTCTCAATACGCATCTCTTCTTCAAGGCGCTGATGAGTCGTTGTCGCCGGATGACATATCAAACTTTTTGCATCGCCTAAATTGTTGGAATAATCCACAATTGACAAACCATTGGCAAAGCGGAAGGCCTCTTCCTTGCCGCCTTTCATATGCAGCGTAATAATGCTGCCGCCCATCTCCATCTGTTTCATCGCCAAGTCATGCTGCGGATGTGACGGCAAGCCCGGATAAAGAACCGTTTCGAAATGATCGTTATCTGATAACGCTATCGCAATGGCTTGCGCATTACAGCACATTTGCCGGACACGCAGGTCCAATGTTTCGAGACTCTTCAGCAACGTCCACGCATTAAACGGACTTAACGAGGGACCTGTTTGACGCATAAAATTCCCAAGATATTCCTCAACGAATTCCTCACTGGCAAGCACGCATCCTCCAAGCACACGGCCCTGCCCATCAATATTTTTCGTTGCCGAATAACACACAATATCCGCGCCATACTCCATCGGCCTTTGCAAAACCGGAGACGCAAACGCATTATCAACCACCAAGAGCGCGTCTATATTGTGCGCAATATCAGCAACCGCTTTGATGTCCACAATATCAAGCGTGGGATTGGCGGGCGTTTCGAGAAAGAACATCTTCGTGTTCGGCCTCACCGCATCTTGCCAGGCCTGATTATCACGGCCATCCACCAAGGTGAATTCAATGCCAAATCGAGGGCAGAGTGTATCGACGATATAACGGCAGGACCCGAACAACGCACGCGCGGCGACAATATGATCTCCTGCAGAGAGATAACATAACAGCGCAGACGTCACCGCCGCCATGCCGGTCGCGGTGCCACGCGCAGCTTCCGCGCCTTCCAATAACATCATGCGCTCTTCAAACATAGAAACCGTGGGATTTGAGAAGCGGCTATAGACAAAACCATCAGAGTCACCGGCGAAACGCGCGGCGGCTTCCTCGGCCGACGTATAGACATAGCCGGAATTCAGGTACATCGCCTCACTGGTCTCACCAAATTGCGAACGGTTGGTCCCGCCGCGCACCTGACGGGTCGCCCAACGCCAATTAGCCGCATCCGGGTTCTTCCCGACGGCCCCCTTCTTCCCAGTGGTCTTGTTGTTATTCTTGCTCATCTATAGTGCCCAAACGGGTCCTCATGCCATGCTCATGTCTTCACACTTCTCCCGGGCAGGAAAAAGGCCATGAGGGCGGGGTTTTAGGCGCATTAGGCCGGGCGGTCAAGTCACCCCCCAAAGATGACCGTATTTATACTATAGCTTTGATTTTTAAAGGGTAATTCGCACAAACCACGGCTACGGGAAAATAATGGTTTCGGCACAAGAATGATTGTGAAAGTCTGCGGAATCAGACTAATTAGACGGTCAAAGCTGGGTATTGAGGTGGTAAAGAAGGTTTCAAACAAGGTGCAAAGCCAAGCAATCAGTGAACCGGCACAACAAAGCGGGAGCGAGGGCATTCTGCCCTCTCACGCTATTCGCGCGCTAATCCAAAATGGCAGCGTCAGGAGCGCCAAGCCCGTTGAGGATGTGCAAATTCAGCCTGCGAGCTTGGATTTACGGCTTGGGGAAAAGGCCTACCGTATCCGCGCCAGCTTCCTGCCCGGCAAACAAAACAGCGTTGCGGACCGCATTTCTCAACTCGCTCTGCACGAGATCAACCTCCGTGAAGGCGCGGTGCTTGAAACCGGCTGTGTCTATCTGGTGCCTTTGATGGAGAGCGTTTCATTTGGCAGTGATCTTTCAGGCCTTGCCAATCCCAAAAGTTCAACCGGACGCCTTGATGTCTTCACCCGGTTGATCACCGATCATGGCGTTGCCTTTGACCGTATAGATGCAGGTTATGATGGCCCGCTTTATGCCGAAATTTCTCCACGCACCTTCAGTGTCTTGGTGCGAACCGGGTCACGCTTAAATCAACTCCGTTTTCGCCGTGGCCTTGCAACCTTTTCAGATACGGAACTGCGTGATCTTCATCAAAGCGCTGCATTGGTAGAAGGCGAAGGATATATTGACCAAGGCATTGGCTTCAGTATTGACCTTAAAGGAGACCCCGACACAGGGCTTGTGGGATTTCGTGCGCGCCGGCACGCTGGGCTGATCGATATTGACAATATAGCGGGATACGATCCGGAAGACTTTTGGGAGCCGATCTACACCAACAAAGCTTTGTCCCTTGTTCTGGACCCGGACGAATTTTATATCCTCGCCACAAAGGAAGCAGTCAATGTCCCACCGGATTATGCCGCTGAAATGGTCCCCTTCAGCCCCGATGTTGGGGAGTTTCGCGTCCACTACGCAGGGTTCTTCGATCCCGGTTTCGGTTATAGCGGCTCTGGGGGGCAAGGGTCGCGCGGTGTCCTTGAAATCCGCAGTCACGATGTTCCCTTTATCCTTACTGATGGTCAGCGCGTCGGCCGCCTGATCTATGAGAAATTAACCGACACACCCGCAAAGGTGTACGGCCAAGGCATTGGCTCCAATTATCAAAGCCAAGGCCTGAAGCTTTCAAAACATTTCCGGCCGTGGAAACCCGCCGTGCAAAACCTAAGTCAGTCTTAGCCGCTGCAAGACGCACCGCCCAACACACAAAATTTTGCGCAATGCGGATGATTAAGCTTCACCGCACCGGTTGCATCAGCTAAATGCGGACCCATTTCAAACTGCGCATCATAAGGCAATAAGGTACAGGGCAGAACCGTTGGCAACGCCTCTCCTTTGCGTTTCACAACCATGCGGCTGCTTGCGCACATCATGGCGTTTGGGTCTTGATTCAATATCTTCCAACAATCCACGGTGATCTCGGGAACATCCTGTTCTTCATCCATTTCAGGAAAAAGAACCAATTGAGATGGATCACTCGGATCAATATTCAGCGATAACTTTTGAAACAACGCGTGATAGCCTGCACGCTCAACGTCTTCGTCTTCTCCCCAGCAGGTCCGTCCGGCAATGGCGATGGAAAAACCGTTCTGTGAAAGCCATTGGAGACCTTTAAGTGTTTTGTCCCACGTCTTCTCTCCGCGCTCTTCTTCATGAAACTCCTGTGTAAAATGATCGAGACTGACACGAAAGATGAGGGAGCCTGCACAGTCTTCTTTAATCGATAGAAGGTCTTGCTGGACCCTCGGGCGCAGCAAAGGCTGCATGGCGTTCGTGAGGACCAACACGTCAAAACCACGCTCAAGAGCTGTGCGAATAATACGGCAGCAGTCTGGGTTCATAAACGGCTCGCCCCCGGTGAGGCCGATCTCGCGAACGTCCCACCCCAGCGATTCAATTTCATCGAAATACATCACGGCATCGTCAAGGGTGAGATAAGACAGGCGGTCATTTGTCGGGCTCGATTCAATGTAGCAATGCGCGCAGGTGATATTGCAAAGGCTACCCGTATTCAGCCAGAGCGTGTCGAGACGGCGCAACATGACAGAGGCGCGTTTCTCGCCTTTTGCCGTACGCTCGGGATCTCGAAACTTTGCCGGATCGAGTGTCTGTCTGGGTGTCCGTTCAAGCATGCGCGTAGTGGATCATAATCCCTGACCGAGCCCAACACCGCGCAGGGCGATCTAACGCAGTTGTGATGCCTAGAAACAGTAAAAATCTCAAAGGCATAGCCTTATCGCGCCTGACATATCCTCTTCTGCAAATCTGTGACCATTAAGAATCAAACATGAAAAAATGGGCAAATTATAGTATTTCTGTCATAATACTGTAACCAAGGGGATTGGATGACAGAAATACCGCACATACGGCAGCCGCAACGATCTGGGCTGCTTTATATTTTACTTACACTTTTGATTGTGAGTGCGGGCCTTTTTACCGCCGTTCCCAGCTATCCAAGCATGAGTCTTGAACATGGCTTCATGGAGAACATCCAAGCCATTGGTCTCTTAGCGAGTTGCGGGCTGTTCCTTTATTACAGTAAATCCGGCGCACTGCAGATCGCACAGCCTCTTGCGTGGAGCCTCACACTGTTTTGCCTTACTTTTTTTCTCTTAGAATTTGACACCCGCCCATTCGACATCGCCACTTTGACAGCGATCACCAATGGCACCATACGAAATGTTTGGTTGGGATTATTGTGGGTGAGTGTTGGCCTTCTCGTTTTTAAAAACATAAAGCAGGTGTGGCCTGTCTTCACCGCCTGGCTCACATCTCTCTCGGGTCTATGTATGTGTGTGGCAGGGGCTTTTTGGATAGCGTCCCGGCTGCTTGAAGATGGCGGATATTCTTATGTGATCAGCCCCTTCTTTCTTGAAGAACTGATGGAAGTGAATGCGGTGATTCTGATGGTGCTGTCCGCATACCTCACCAGCCGTGACACCCAAGAAACCAACCTTTATTAAGCACAGCCGCACAGCACCAACAGTTTCACTTGGATGGGCTGAGATTATTCTGTACTGTCACTGTTCTGGACTGCGGGCGTAGCTCAATGGTAGAGCAGAAGCTTCCCAAGCTTAAGACGAGAGTTCGATTCTCTTCGCCCGCTCCAAAGTTTCAGAATGGAAGCGTTTGCCCTCACTAGAGGGTTAGACTTCAGTAAAAACACATCTAAGACATTTTTGAGAATACAATCGTCTCATGTCCATACCAAAAACGATTCGTGGTCTTTCGTTCCACCTCTATCGCACCCATTGACTCAACCCATGATGCAACAACGTTTAGATGTGTATAGGTAACAAGTTCGCCTGAGAGAACGAAGTCATGCAAGGAGTTAAACGATCTGCGCCACCTTGGGCTTATACCCATATCTTTGAACAAGAACAAACCTCCCGGCTTGACATGACGCACAGCTTCCTCAATTGCATGCTGCTTTTCATCTGGTGGTAAATGGTGCAGGACATCAATCATTGTCACGACGTCGAACTTCCCAGAAGGCCATTCTTTATCTATTGAATATTGCTTAAAATCTAATTCACAAGCATGCAGAATATTTTTATTCGCTTCCCGAGCCGTCGCTAATGCAATTTTATTGCGATCAATTCCAAGACCACTGGAAACCCACTGTAGTTGAGCGAGGATATTAAGGAAGAGGCCATCGCCACAGCCTACATCAAGAATTGTTGATCCTTTTGGTACCCTTGTAATCAATTCTTCAAATGGACAAATATACGGCCTGTAATGAATCATTTTCCGACGCAGCATACTTCCAGATGTAAATATTTGCTGTGTTTGTTTGGAAATATCTGCAGCTTTTAAATCTAGTCTATTCTCATATTTCAACATACTACCCCTACTGAATTACCAGGAAACCCAACGAAAGATCAGGTCTCGACTGCAAAACTTTACCTGTTAGCAAAATGACTATCAGGCTTCTCGGCTCACTGTCACCATTCTCACAGCACAGAGTGCAGTAAGTCGATATCAAAGGGGGCATTTAGACCGTTCACGATGCTACAAAAGGCTCAATCGGGAATGATCTCATTGATTATATTGTTTAACAATTAGAGTGTTAGCTAAGAGCATAGATCACCATTGATTCCAATTTTCACCAGCTTACAACGAGAAAATATTTCGCCTCGTTCACTCCAAATTTCTCATTCATAACTTAGCAGACTATGCGGAAGCTTTTCTATTCCTCTTGGCAATGCTTAAAGCGCCGTACAGGAGGAACTGAGCGTAAACGATAGGCAACATATAATGAGACAATCAAAAGGATCGCAAACTCCACTTGGAATACGGTCGAAGAAACGGCAGATTCTAGGGCCTGAAAAACGTTAGAAAACATCCTGTCTGTCTCCATTTAGATTATTGTTATGCCCCACATCCCTCGGGGGTCGGCGCTCCTTTTACGTCGCCAATGATCTATAACGAGACATAAGCAAAAGGCGTGCCATTACAAAATTGTCATCAAAAACAATCCTGTATAAAGTTAATCCCCCACAGCTTGCTAAATAGTGTAAAAAATCCTGACATTTTTTGTCTATAATTCGTGTTTAAGATGTTCAAAATTGATACAAATACATCAAATAAGCGATTTTTGTTCCACTGTATAAAACATAAGCTCTCATTCGCACCTTACTTAAGCACTTGCAGCGCGGCGGACCCCTTGGCATCATCAACAGTCTGTTCTGTGGTGGGGGAAAAGATGCGGATCACGCGGCTGGCCTTGATTTTATTGTGTCTGTGTACGGCGTATTTACACGGCGCCACGCCGCTTCGTGCACAGAATATCCCAATTGATTATTTCACCGTCCCGCCTCAATTCTTGGATGCTGCCCTTTCCCCGAATGGGCGCTTTCTCGCCGCCATCACCATTCATCAAGACCGCTCACTTCTAGCCATCACCGATTTAGACGCGCCTCTGTCCACACCAAGTGAACTCTTTGAACCGGGAGGGAATTTGGGGTTTCGTCAGGTCACATGGGCATCCGATAACCGGCTTCTTATCAGTGTGCCGATCATAATGGATAAAAGTGGCTATCGCGGCTTCGGCACGCGACTGATTGCGATGTCACCGCGTGGGGAAAATGTTGTGGAGTTGGTCAGCCCTGACGGCAGTGACCGGAATGTCGTGCAAGATCAAATCGTCGATCTCCTTCCGCACGACAGCGAACATATTTTGATGAGCGTTGCGCGCAGTGATCCACAAAAACCGGAAGTGCATAAAGTCAATATCTACACCGGCAAATCGAAGCGGATTGAAAACAGTCAACGCGATGTCTCGCAATGGATGAGCGATCATTCCGGAACGGTGCGGTTGGGAAGCGGCTTCACTAAGAAGGACTATGTGGTCAAAATCCGTAACCCCGGTCAATCGGCGTGGAAAACATTATGGCGTGAGCCAAGCACATCAACAAATCTTTTTGCGCCGATTGGTTTCTTAAACAACCCGCAAAAAATTTTAGTAGCGTCAAATCATGAAGGCGGACCGTCTGCGCTTTATCAGTTTGATATTCCAAGTAAGCGGTTTGAGACACGTATCTTCGGCCATCCGAGAGTGGATATCGAAAGCGCGCTCACAGACCCTATCAGTAAAAGAGTGCTTGGCGTTGAATATGTGCTTGATGGCAGCGAAATGCATTATTTGGATGCGACTGTTGCAGCGATCGCAGATGATCTCAAAAAAACGCTTCCGGACAAACATCTACGCATCGAAAGCATCGCGGCCAACGGCAACCGAGTCATCGTTTACGCCGGATCGCCAACAGATCCAGGGCGTTATTACATTTATGATAAATACAAACACGCACTCAGAGAATTCGGCGAGGTCAATCCCTTACTTAATGAAGAGATGCTGTCCCCAATGAAAGCGCTGACATATCGCACCCGCGATGGTGTGAGGATTGCGAGCTATCTGACACTGCCGCGCGGCATTGACCGCACCACCCATCCTTTTCTGCCAACGGTCATCCTGCCGCATGGCGGGCCAACGGCACGCGATCAATTGCGCTATGATTATCAAGTGCAGTTTCTTGCAAGCCGGGGTTACGCAGTGTTCCAAATGAACTTTCGCGGCTCTTCTGGATATGGATCTGCCTTTCAAGAAAGCGGCTATGGCGAATGGGGCCAAGCCATGCAGGATGACATCACCGATGGCGTCACGTGGCTTGTTAATCAGGGCATTTCCGATCCGAACCGTATCTGCATTTTTGGCGGATCTTACGGTGGCTATGCGGCGTTGATGGGCGCGGTGAAAACACCTGACCTCTATCGCTGTGCTGTAAGCCTTAACGGGGTCAGCGATCTGCCTAATATGGTGTCCTACGCCACAAAGGCCCTAGGCGCACAAAGCATTGCGCATATTGGCAACATTCGTGACGATAAAAAGACTTTAGACGAGTATTCACCCCTCAAACGTGCCGATGAAATTAAAGTGCCTGTGCTTCTGGCGGCGGGTACATGGGATTCCGTTGTCCCCTTTGAACAATCCGAAGACATGGCCGTGGCCCTGAAAAAAGCAAGCAAGCCTTATGAATTTTTAGTGCTTGAACGCACGGGCCACAGTCTCAACTCAAGACGCGCACGCAACCGTTTCCTATCCGAGCTTGAATTGTTCCTTGCGAAGAATTTAACCCGGTAAGAGACCTAGCAAAACTGAAATCACTTCCGCCAGCTTATGCAGAAATTCATCTTTGTTAGGCGCGTTGTGCAGATGAGGCATCTTGATCTGAGAGAGGGTGATCCAGCCGGTCAATCATTTCCTTCGGACACACCTGCCAGAAATGCTCAATCTCCAAATCCCAATGGGCATCAATATTGGCCGCCCAGAGCGAGTCGGTCTCTTTCACATGCCGCTTCACGAGATGATGTAGTACGCTATCCCAGTGTTTTGAAGCAATGCGCTGATACACAACGGTGTCATCGTTAATTGTTTCATGCAGCGTATTCTCAGGATCGTAAATAAACGCCATCCCGCCGGTCATTCCGGCAGCGAAGTTATCGCCAACACTTCCAAGGATCACAGCCGTACCGCCGGTCATATACTCGCAGCCATTGGAGCCACATCCTTCAACAACGACTTGCGCGCCCGAGTTTCGCACACAGAAGCGTTCCCCGGCCTGACCCGCGGCAAAGAGGTAGCCACCCGTTGCACCGTAAAGAACCGTGTTCCCAATGATGGTGTTTTCATTGGTGACGAGACGGCTGGATGTCATCGGCCGCACAACAATCGTCGCGCCCGAGAGGCCTTTGCCAACATAGCCATTGGCGTCACCAAAGACTTCAAGCTTTAAGCCCTGCACGCCAAACGCGCC
>JANQLI010000121.1 GCA_028280675.1 Alphaproteobacteria bacterium | reverse complement strand
GCATTTTCAATTTCGTCTCGGCATTTGCCTTCGTCCCAGAATGTGAGGCCCCAAGCATCATCGGGGGTGATGCCTCCTGCCATCAATGGCGGCGGTGAGACGGGGAAAGGTTGGGTTGGCGACAGCACTTCACCGGGGACGCCATTTTGCGGCACGGGACGCTCAATGATCTCATAGACCGGCTCACCCGTTTCGCGATGAAAAATAAAGACAAGGCCTTGTTTGGTCAGTTGCACCACCACAGGAATAGTCTCGCCATCTTTCGTCATGTCTACGAGCATGGGCTGTGCTGGCGTATCCCAATCCCAGACATCATGATGGATGTGCTGAAAGTGCCAAACCACTTCGCCTGTGCTGCCTCGTAATGCAACGACGGAATTGGCATAGCGATTGTCGCCGGGGCGGGTGCCGCCAAAAAAGTTCGGTGAGGCACTTGATGTTGGGATGAACACAAGATCGCGCTCTTCATCAACAGACAGCAACGTCCACGCATTGCCGCCGCCCGTCATCGCAAGGCTTTCCGGAGTCCAGTTTTGATGCTCTGGGTCATTGGGGTTGCGCGGGATTGGATCAAAGGTCCAGCGGTGCTTGCCTGTGATCGCATCAAACCCGCGAATGGCGCCTCCGGCGGCGCGGGCAAAACGGTTTTTCATTTTGTTAATTGAGCCAAGCACGATGACGCCATTCACCACAACAGGCGGTGCCGAAAAAAGCGTCCCCCAAGGATTTTCTCCGTTGGGCGGGGCTGCGGCGATGAGAGGATTGACGTCAACCTGACCGTTATCGCCAAAGTTAGGACAGGGCGTGCCATCGCGCGCATCGACAGCAATAATGCGCCGGTCGGATGTGCCCATAAAGAGACTATGCTTGCAAGCGGTCATATCATCCGCTTGCGGATTGCTCCAATAGGCCACACCCAGGCATTTCAAACGTGTGCCGAACGATCCCATTTGGATTTTTGGATCATAACTCCAACGCTCTTCCCCCGTCTTTGGGTTGAGGGCAACTATACGATTAAACGGCGTGCATAGGGCAAGATGCCGCCCGGCCTCTTCCGGGAGAAGAATGGGCGTTGCGTGAAAACCAGCAAAGGCTTTGCGGTCAGGATGCTTGTCGAGATCGCCATGTCGATAGGTCCAGGCGCGCTCTAACTGATCCACATTGTCAGCGGTGATCTGATCAAGGGGTGAGTATTTCGATCCCCCCTGATCCGCGCCGTAATAGAGCCATTCTGCACCAAAGGCGGGTGTCGTCAGCATAAAGATGCACATGCCAACAACGTGTTTCAACCCCATCCACTGCATCGCACCCGCTCCCTTTTGCGTTAAGCCTATAGGAAGAATGCCGTGGGCTATGAAGAAGTGATGATCCTTTCCACCTAATGGCCTTTACTGCAAGGCAGGTATCACCTTTTCGCCAATCACTTTGATCGCGTCTTCGGGGTTCTCATGGAGGCGCAGAGCAAAGTCGGTCAGACCTGCATTTTTAAAGATGCGCAGCCGCTCAATATGATGATCAAGACTACGCATGTCGCCAGTGAAGCTTAAGTGTTCAATCAGTTTGGTGATGATCTCTTCCGGCACGCCTTCGATCTCCCATGACCGTGTGCGGAAAGATTGAAAGAAAGAAGATTTCTTCTCTTCCACCAAGTCACACTCCTCTTCACTCAGAAACGGCGTCAGCCACCAGCGCATCAAAAGGCCACGTAAGAGAAGTTCCGGCCGCGCTTCCGCATGGGCTTCTTCTTCTGATTCTTTGACATGCCAGGCCCAGACGTTATTGAGACGAAACGTGTGTGCGTCGCGTCCGTGCTGTGAAAGGCCGTCGCGCGCGATGGCAATCGTGTCATCAATGCGCTGCAGAGGCATGTCACTCATCATCAAGCCATCAGACAGTTCTGTAGCCATGCGCACCATTTTTTCCTGGTTGGCGCCAACATAAATTTTTGGCGGCGTTTTTGGCGCCCACGGCGCGATGTAATTTTGGACGGTGTAGACCTCACCTTGATAGCGCACGAATCGCCCTGCACAACATTGCTTGAGGATCTCCACGCATTCCCGCACCGACTGCACCATCTTCTTGGCTTTGACCCCCATCGCCGTCATGGCCGCCCCACCGCCACCAACAAAGATGCCAGCACGGCCATCGCTTTGTTCGTGCAAGGTCATCAACTGGTTGGCCATCTTCAGCGGGTGTTGTTCGAAAGGGCTCACAGCAAGCGGCCCAAGGGTGATATGTTGCGACGTTTCCGCAAGCTTGGTGAGGATCATGTAGGGATCGCGCGAAGCGGCATAGTTTGATGTCCACACCGCATTGATACCGTACTGTTCGGCCAGGCGGCCGAGTTTGTTCGTCGTGGCCGTATCGACATCGGCTTCGAGGATAATATCGATTTTCATGTTATGTCTTCCGCATTATTGATCCGTACGATTCGGCCCGCGTGCCGCCTAGCTGCGCGACTTCATCTGGTGAACTCCATTCAGTCAGTATGACGCCACTTTTCATGCTTTCTCTTGGGTTGTCCGCCATCTTGGTGGCTGGGAAGGCTCAGGTCATTGCGCAAGATCAAGGCTGCAAGCGCTAGTATGGACAATCGGGCGTGCAGGTCGTCCGTGGTCTTTCCGGCTGTCGGACAGCGGCCGCCTTTTTCCGCTACAGACGTGTGGTCTGCGCTTACATTTCAGCCGTATTGAGCCAGACAAGGCGAATTTCGCGCGTGATTTGTGCTATAATGAACCAACGCGCTCATAACCGACAAGGTGAAGAAAATGTATATCAACTTTTGGTATCCGGCGATTGAAAGCAAAGAGCTGACCCAAGACAAACCGGTGCAGGTGCAAATGCTTGGGCAAAAAATAGCCCTTTTTCGAGACAAAGACGGCACGGCCCATTGCGTGAGTGATGTCTGCGTGCATCGTGGAGGCGCCCTGGGTCTGGGTAAAATGCGCAATGGTCATATTGAATGCCCCTATCATGGTTGGCAATTCGATGGCACTGGGACATGTCAAATGATTCCCTCTATCGGCAAGGATGGCAAAATGCCCGCCCGCGCAAAGGTTGATGCCTATCCGGTGCAAGAAAAATACGGCATCGTGTTCGCTTTCCTTGGCGACCTTCCTGAAGAAGATCGTCCACCGCTGATGGAGATTCCATATTTTGATGAAGAAACCTGGCGCGATAATCTCATTGTGTATGAAGTGAAGTGTAATTACGAGCGGTCTATCGAAAACGGACTTGACCCGGCGCATAATGAATTTGTCCACCCCACACATGGTTTCGAGGGTGAACGTGATGATTACGCTGTGCCCGATTACGACGTTGAAAAAACCGAATGGGGCGCTGGCTTTATGACCAGCTTTAAAGGCAAAGAGCGTAAAAATGAGGGCCTTGAAACGCGGACGAAAATGCGCACCGATAAAGACGGAAACTTCCGTGCTGACACTCAAGCGGGCACGTGGTTCCACGGCCCTGCGCAAATGGTCACCAAGATTCACATGACAGAAGAAAACTGGATGCACCAATATATGTATGAGTGTCCGGTGGATGAGACGACGATCAAAGTCTACCTTGTGAATATGCGGAACTGCATGCTTGAGGAAAGCTATGACGAGCCTGTTGAAACCCGGTGTATGGCGATTGCAAAACAGGATATTGTGATTTTGGAAAAAATGGGTCCTGCGAAAACACCGCGATCGATCACCAAAGAAGTGATGATGCCAGCGGACAAAGTGATCGTCACGTACCGCGATTACTTGAAAGCTTGGGATGACAAAGGCTGGCGCATTGATGTGCGTGCGATGCGGCAAGAGCTTAATGAAAATGATATTATTTATACCATTCCATCGCCTGAGCGCCGCACCTCCAAGAACTGGGTGCTGGAAACGGTCCCGCTTGTGACGCCCGCGCAAGAGCAGAAAGCGGCTGCGGAATAACGTTTGTTCCATAGTGTTAGAAAGCCCTGCAAAATATAGCAGGGCTTTTTTTATGGAGCGATGGTCAATGCGATCGTATCCACACCCTCCACGCCGCCAGTCACGGCATCTCCTGGAAGCAGCGGACCGACGCCAACTGGTGTGCCGGTGAAGATGAGATCCCCGGCGCGTAAATCATAGAGTTTATCCAGCTCGACAATGATTTCGGGAATTGTCCACATCATTTGCGTGATATTCCCTTCTTGCCGCGGTTCGCCATTGACGTCCATCCAAATCCGCCCCTGAGTGGGGTGACCGACATTTTCAGCCGTATGAATGCTGGTGATTGGCGCCGACCGGTCAAAGCCTTTCGCTTGATCCCAGGGGAGACCTGCTTTTTTAGCTTCCCATTGAATGTCGCGGCGTGTCAGATCAATCCCAACCGCATATCCGTAAATTGCGCCCTGTGCATTGTCTAATGTGAACTGATCCGGGCACGGACCAAGGGCTGCGACAAGCTCTACTTCGTGATGCAAATCTTCCGTCGCTTTTGGATAGGGAATGGTTGCGCCAGTCTCAACGAGAGCGGTGGCGGGCTTGGTGAAAAAAAGCGGTGTCCCCTTTTCCGGATTCATCCCCATCTCTTTCGCGTGATCCGCATAATTACGTCCGATGGCGTAAATGCGGTGCACAGGGTAAACCTCATCACGATTTGCAATCGGAATTGTGGATGGCGTGGGGGCGGGAAACGGTGTCCGCATTGAGGTCTCCTGACTCAAAAATAACGCGAAACGCTATATCATCCATGGTGTTGCAAAGCAAAATTTAGTTCTGCGCCTTTTCTTTAACTGTGACTGATCTATAGTATGCAGGGGTCAGATCAACGTAATCAGTGAAGCACTGGGAGGAACAGTCTATGTCACTAATCAACTTTAACCCGATGCGTATGAAAGTGGATCGGCGCAAAATGCTGTCATTAAGCGGCGGCGCAGGTGCGGCCTTTGCGTCTGGTGCGGCGTTTGCGGCCGGGCATGCGCAAACGGACAGTTTGAATCTCGATTTTACCAAGCCGGAAGATAATCTCACTGCGTGGGTGAAACTGGCGTCCAGTTTGGAAGATGGCAAAGAAACCTGCGGCTATTATAAAGGCACGATCGTCGCCGTGATGGGCAATGACGCCAAAAATATCCCGCTCTTTGGCTATGAAGGGTTTGGGATGAGCCGCGTCACCAAACTGCCCGATGGCCGCTATGAAAATCTCCACCGTGAAGTCTCTTACTACACCGACCTCAAAACCGGTCAGATCATTGATGAGTGGTACAATCCGTTTATCGAAGAAACGGTCAAAGTGTGGCCGGTGCATAATGATCCAGTGAATTCGTATTACTCCACGCAATTCTCGCAAACTTTCGGTGAAGGCGATCAAGCGGAAACCGTCACCTTCCCCTTTATCTTGCCATGGGAAGTGCATGGTGACCGGGTTGTGACATCCTTTGCGGTGCATACACGCTGGCCGTCACCTCTCACAAAAGAAGAATGGCCGCGTGAATATGGCGGTAAGTGGTATAAAACCAGCGAGATCTTCCATATTCATGCGCGCATGTCAGAGCTGAATGATCCGACGAAAATGAAAGCGATGAATACAGGCTCGTGGACCAAAGAAGCGCCATGGATTCCCTGGATGCTGATGGGCGAAACGCCAGGCCGTCTGATGTATATCACTACTGTTGCATCACTGAACGGCACGGAGGAATTACCAGCGCATATTCGGGAACGCACGGAAGAGCAATTCCCTATACATTTGAGTGCGCCGGACAAATGGTCCGAGCCCAACAACACAAGCTTTGAGACCTGGGTAAAAGAGGCTTCGCCAGTTCCTGTCAAAGAAGGGTAGGCCGGAAAACATTCTTCAAGGAAAGGGGCGCGTGCGCCCCTTTTTTATTGGTCGAGGAGATATTCCGCCATGGCGCGGCGGTCTTGTTCGGTCAGGTGCTTGGTGCTGCCTTCAATCACTTCGCCCATCGAGCCGCCGAAGAAATCCCCATCCGGCAGCATGCCAAAAGAAAGCGAAAACGGGATATTGTCCATCGTCCAGCCGTTTTCTTGTAATTGCGCGCTTGTAATGCCGGGCACGCGTTCATCGCTATTAATCACACTGCCGGTGAAGGCGTTATTGGTATCAAGATTTCCAAGAGCGCCACGCGGACTGTGGCATTCGCCGCAATGGCCGGGCCCATTAACCAGATAATTGCCGCGATTCCAGGCGTCACTTTTATCGGGGTTTGACGCAATCACCTTGTGCTCAAAAAACAATGTTTTCCAAGAAGCTGTGGCGATATTGAGGTTAAACGGGAAGGTAACGTCATGCGTTTGATTAGGCATGCTTTGCGCAGGCACTGTTTGCAAATACGCCCAGAGGTCCACCAGGTCCTGATCCGTCATTGCCGAATAGGACGTGTACGGAAAGGCAGGGGCGTAATGCCGTCCGTCCGGTGACATGCCATTGATTATTGCATTGATAAAGTCGTCTTGCGACCACCCCCCAAGCCCATTCTCTGCATCGGACGTGATATTTGGTGAGAGATAGGTGCCAAAAGGTGTGGGAAAGGCGACACCGCCTGCTAAAAATCCGTTTTCGGCTTTCGAGTCTGTATGACATGCCACGCAGCCGCCCATGCGCAACACATATGCGCCGCGCGTGGCGTCACCGGTCAAACTCGCCACATCACGGAATTGCTGCGGCGCGCCGGTAATCAAATAAACCAAAAGGCCGAGCCCAAGAAGGGCGCCGGCCAAGAGGATTTTTAACGGTGTACTCATTGCACGTTGTCAGCCGTTGATTACTGACCCCACTTTTGTTCTTTGCGGAACTTGGTGTGGCAATCCTGGCACGCTTTACCCATCGCGGAAAAAGACGGCACCATGGCTGTTTTGGGATCGTCCGCATCAAGGGCAGCTTGGAAAGCAACTGCGTGCGTGTTGAGATCTGCTGAGAGTGCGGCAAACTCATCCCAGCTTTCCCAAATAGCAGGCAGGGCTTCTGTGTCGCCGCCCATACTGCCTTCAGGGAACAAAGCATTCAATGCGTCGCCTGATGTATTGACCATGTGATCGGCGTGGGCTTTGAGGGTGTCCACATTCATCTCTGCTTTGCCCATCATCATATCGGCGATGTCTTTTGCGGCTTTGCCGTATGCCTCCATGACTTTTTGACGCTCCTCTTCGACAGATCCTTCCTCGGCCGCCTGCTCTTCATTGTCGGGTGCCATCCCCATAGCGTCACTTGCATCAGCCATCATGTCGTCGGTTGCATCTGCAGCGTCATCCATCGCATTTGCTGCGGTATCGGTCATGGCATCAACCGTGTCAGTCACCGTTTCCGGCGCAGCTTCCGGTGCCTGTGTGGCTTGCTCTTCGCTTTCCGAGCGGGCTGTCAATACGAGACCTGCCCCCACCAGAACCGTGCAGGCTAAGAGAGACGGTGATTTAGAAAAGAATGCAGTCATAGGGCTCCCCCCAGTTAGAAATTCATCACAGAAAAAGACGCTCCTCTGCGCCTCCCAAATGACAGCATAACCCGGTTTGCGTATAAGAAAACGACTTTTTTACCCATTTTCATCCCCGCAAACACATCCGCTTTGAGGTTTACTGCGTAAAACCCTGACAGTTTTGTGGTGTAAGGATGTTATGTTTCTTCAAGAGATGAGGCGAGGAGAGAGCGTATGTATATCAACTTCTGGTATCCTGTCGGGCGCAGCGAAGAGATCACCGCGGATGAGCCCTTTCGTGTCCAAATATTAGGCTTGCATTTCGTCGCGTTTCGCGATGAGGACGGGCAAGCGCATGTGTTGAGCGACACGTGCACCCACCGGGGCGGCGCTTTGGGCAAAGGCTGGGTCAAGGATAATTGCGTGGTTTGCCCCTATCACGGCTGGCGTTTTTCTGGTGACGGCAAATGCATTGCCATCCCCTCTCTCGGGCCTGGCGCAAAATCACCGCCGCGCGCCAAAGTCGATTCCTATCCCGTGCAAGAGCAATATGGCATTGTCTTCGCTTTTCTCGGTGACCTTCCGGAAGAAGAGCGCACACCGCTTTATCAAATCGAAGAGGTCGGCCAAGAGGGCTGGCGCGCGAACAATCTGGTCGTGTTTGAAGTCGATTATTATTACGAACGCTCTATGGAGAACGGCCTCGATCCAGCCCATAATGAATTTGTCCATCCGACCCATGGCTATAATGGGCAAAATCCGGAATACCGCGTTTTTGATTTTGAGACTGTGCAAAAAGAGCAAGGCATCTTTTTCTGGAGTACGTTCGAATCCTCGGCCTACGAAGATGAGGTCATGCAGAAGGTGCGCAAAACGGCGGGTAAGACCCGCGCCGGGTCTGGCACTTATGGTCCCAATGTGTTGATCACGCATATTCACCTCACCGACACCAATTGGTTCCATCAATATTTCTATGAAGCGCCGATTGATGAAAACCGCACGCGCATTTTCTTTATCAACATGCGCAATTGCATGCTGGACCCCGAATATGACAAGCCGATGGAAGAACGCAATATGGTGATTGCGAAACAAGACATCGATTTGCTCACCCATCTTGATCCGGTGCGCACACCGATCAGCAACACCAAAGAAGTGTTGATGCCTGCCGATAAACCTATTGTCGAGTTCCGCAAATGGCTTGATAAATGGGAGGCGCAGGGCTGGAAGATCGATCAAAAAACGCTGCGTGACAATCGCGGCGATATTGCCTACGCGATCCCATCGCCGGACCGGCGCACAACAGGCAATTGGGTTCTTGACACCATTCCATGTGTGGACCCGGCGCATGTGCAGGCCAAAGCCGCGGAATAAAGCTGTGCGTATCGGCAGAGCAGTAAACCCTGCTCTGCCTGTCATGCTATATTGACCTTCATAGGATGCCTATGCCAAGCCTGTTATGGCATAAGATATGCCCAAGAGGCGGGTGTTGAAGGATGAAGGGCGATGAGTATGGACTACCTCACATTTTATATTGATGGCGCATGGGTCGATCCAGTGGAGCTCAAGACCCTGGATGTGATCAATCCCGCGACCGAAAAACCCATAGGACGAATTGCCTTGGGCGCGGCGGCCGATGTCGAGAACGCTGTCGCGGCGGCCAAACGTGCCTTTGAAACCTTCTCCCAAACCACGCCGCAGGAACGTCTTGCGTTGTTGCAACGTATTTTTGATGAATACCAAAAACGTTATGACGATGTGGGTCTTGCTATTAGCCAGGAAATGGGGGCGCCCATGTCCCTCGCCATGGGCGATCAAGCAGGGTCCGGCACCCAGCAAATCGGCGAAGTGATAAAAGTGCTGCAGGATTTCGATTTCGAACGCACGATTGGCGAAAGCCGTTTGCGGTTCGAACCTATTGGGGTCTGCGCGCTGATCACGCCATGGAATTGGCCCATCAACCAAGTGGCCTGCAAAGTTGCCCCAGCGATAGCGGCGGGATGTACGGTTGTGTTAAAGCCCAGTGAAGTGGCGCCTTTTGATGCCTGTATCTTGGCTGAGGTGATGGACGCCGCAGGCGTTCCCGCCGGTGTGTTTAATCTTGTGAATGGCGATGGTCCTGGCGTGGGTGCGCCGTTATCGGCTCATCCTGATGTGGATATGGTGTCCTTCACCGGATCAACGCGCGCAGGCAAACTGATCGGTCAAGCGGCGGCCGATACGGTCAAGCGTGTGTCGCTTGAGCTTGGCGGGAAATCTGCCAACATCATTTTACCGGATGCCGACTTGAAAAAAGCGGTCAGGCGCGGTGTCTTGCACTGCATGAACAATACGGGGCAATCCTGTAACGCGCCGACGCGGATGTTGGTGCAGCAAGATCAGTATGACGAAGCGCTCGCTATTGCCAAAGAGGTGGCCGAGTCCGTGACGCCAGGCGATCCGAATGATGATGCAACCGACATCGGTCCCGTGGCGAACCAGAGTCAGTTCGATAAAATTCAAGGCTTACTCCACGAAGGTATTGAAGAAGGCGCCGAAGTCGTCACTGGTGGTCCAGGCAAGCCCGAAGGGTTGGACATAGGCTATTATGTCAAGCCAACTATTTTTGGGCAGGTTCATAATGAGATGACGATTGCGCGCGAAGAAATTTTCGGCCCGGTGCTTGTTGTTATTCCGTACAAGGACGAGGAAGAGGCGATCCGCATCGCCAACGACACGCCTTATGGATTATCGAATTACATACAATCGGGTGATGAAGAGCGCGCCTATAAGCTCGCTGGGCGTTTGCGCAGCGGCATGGTGCACATCAATGGCGCGGGACTGGATTCGGCTGCCCCCTTCGGTGGCTATAAGCAATCGGGCAATGGCCGGGAATGGGGCGCTTATGGCCTAGAAGAATTTCTCGAAGTGAAATCGGTTTATGGCTGATAACAGCACAGCCTCTGAGCTGGCGGACTTTCGCATTTCCGTTCAACCGGACTGGATGGATCTGAATGGCCATATGAATGTGGCCTATTATGTGCTCGCCTTTGATAAAGCGACGGATGCCTTTTACGAGTATCTCCATCTCAGTTGGGCGTATCGTCATGCGGCGGAGAACTCACTTTTCACGCTTGGGATGAATGTCGATTATGTGCAGGAAGTGTTCGAAGGCGATCCATTGCGCATCACCACGCATTTGCTTGATTGGAATGAAAAGTGCCTGCACTATTTTCATGCCATGTATCATGCAGATACAGGATTTCTCGCGGCGACGAATGAATGTTTGGCGCTGCATGTGTCGATGGAAACCCGGCGCAGCGCACCGTTCGGTGAGGACAGCCAGCAGCGCATTGCGGCTTTGTTCGCGGATCATCAAAAACGCGATCTGCCAAAACAGGCATCACGTGTGTTGGCGATACGGCGTTAACATTTCAGCCCGCGGATGTGGTTCTCTCTCACCATAGCCACGCCTCGTGCGGCGTGCTAGGACAGGGCTATGGAATGGGCACACGGTAGGATGCTTTTTATCAATGATCGCTGAAATTGGACAATTTGCGTTGATTCTGGCGCTGTGCATTGCGCTTGTGCAAACAATTTTTCCGCTTGTCGGGGCGTCGCGGAAAGATGCCAGTTTAATGGCGCTGGCCAAACCCGCCGCCATTGGTCAATTTGTGTTCATTCTTGTAGCGTTTCTCTGTCTCACCTATCTCTATGCGGTGTCCGATTTCACTGTCGTGAACGTGATCGAAAATTCGCATTCCACAAAACCCTTTATCTATAAGCTGACGGGTGTGTGGGCCAATCATGAGGGGTCGATGCTGCTCTGGGTATTGATCCTGGCTGTGTTTGGATTGAGTCTGGTCACCGCAAGTGGCAGTTTGCCGCAATCTTTATCCGTCCGTGTCCTGAGTATTCAAGGGTTGATCGGCGCCTGCTTCCTTGCATTTATTCTTTTGACATCGAACCCCTTCTGGCGTGTTTTTCCCCCACCAGCGGATGGCAATGGGTTGAATCCGCTTTTGCAAGACCCTGGGTTGGTTATGCATCCGCCATTTTTGTATTTGGGCTATGTCGGTTTTTCGATCACCTTTTCCTTTGCCGTGGCGGCTTTGATGGAAGGCAAAGTGGATGCGGCATGGGCGCGCTGGGTGCGGCCGTGGGCGCTAGCAGCATGGTCATTCCTGACAATCGGCATCGCCCTTGGGTCCTGGTGGGCCTATTACGAGCTCGGCTGGGGCGGTTGGTGGTTTTGGGACCCGGTGGAAAACGCATCTCTGATGCCGTGGCTTGTCGGCACGGCGCTTTTACATTCAGCGATTGTTGCCGAAAAACGCGATGCGCTGAAAACCTGGACGGTGTTGCTGGCGATTCTTG
>JANQLI010000120.1 GCA_028280675.1 Alphaproteobacteria bacterium | reverse complement strand
GTTTCTGATCGAAAACAAGATTGAAAAAGGGGCGATGACGCTGATTGATGCGGATGGCGCAACAGCGCTTTATGATAAAATGCCCCCTGCCGTGGAAATCTCAGGTGGATCGGCCGCGAACACGGCTGTCGGTGTCGCCTCTCTCGGGGGACACGCGGCTTATATTGGTAAGGTCTGCGATGATCAGTTGGGCAAAGTCTTTGCCCATGATATTCGCGCCGCTGATGTGACTTTCGATACGGTCGCCGCGCAAGATGGCGCGCCCACAGCGCGCTGTCTTATTCTGGTCACACCAGATGCGCAGCGCAGTATGAATACGTTTTTAGGCGCTTGTGTGGACCTTGGGCCTGACGATATTGATGAAGGTGTGGTGTCGTCCGCGCGCATTACGTATCTCGAAGGCTATCTTTATGACCCGCCAGAGGCGAAACGGGCATTTGAAAAAGCGGCAAGACTTGCAAAACAAGCGGGCAATAAGGTGTCCTTATCCCTCTCGGATTCCTTTTGTGTGCACCGCTATAAAGATGAATTCCGTGATCTTGTCGAGAATCATATCGATATTCTTTTTGCCAATGAAGATGAGATCACCGCGCTTTACGATGCGCGCTCCTTTGACGAGGCGATGCATGCGGTAAAGCAAAAATGCGAGATCGCAGCCCTCACCCGGTCGGCGGCAGGCTCCGTCATTGTGACCGGCGATGATATGCATGTGGTTGACGCGATGCCGATTGATAAGCTTGTCGATACCACGGGGGCAGGGGATCTTTATGCGGCGGGCTTTCTGTATGCTTATGCACGTGGCGGGGACATGCTGACATGCGGCCAGTTTGGCAGTTTGGCGGCGTCAGAAATCATCAGTCACTTTGGCGCCCGCCCCAAAATATCACTCAGTGCTCTTGCCAAAGAAAAAGGATTGAGCCTCTAAAGATTATTTTTTGCGGCTGGCTTTTTCGTCAAGGCCGGATTGCCCGGTGCGGTTTTGCAGCTCGGTGTAAACCTCATCCGGGGTGATACCGGTTTGCGCCAGAACCACAAAGAGATGGTAAATCAAATCGGCTGACTCAAAGATGATTTGCTCACGTTCCCCAGACATCGCTGCAGTGACCGTTTCAACTGCTTCCTCGCCAAGCTTTTGGGCGCATTTCCCGGTGCCGCGGGCGAACAGGCTGGCCGTGTAGGATGATCCAGGATCGGCATCTTTACGTGTGGCAATGGTCTCATAAAGCGCATCTAGAACGGTAACGTTTGACATGGCAGCAGTCCCTTTCTTGTCATCCCTTTTCATTCTTTTGCGCTCTCTCTGCTTTGCGCGCAAGCCTTTCTTTGTTTATGCTGAGGTTATGACAACCGTCCGCCCTATTTTTGATGCGACTTTGCGTCCGAATCGTTCGCTTTCCCGCGAGGGGTTTCGTCTATTGATGATCGCCTTCTCCGTGCTCTGCCTGATCCCAGGCACGATTTTTTTCCTCGCAGGCGCTTGGCCGATTGTCGGCTTTTTAGGCCTGGATATTGCGCTGATTTATCTCGCCTTTTGCTTTAGCTATCGCCAAGCGCGCGCGCATGAAAATGTCGTTTTACATGACAACGAATTACGGGTTGAAAAGGTCGATCTGCATGGCCGCGCACGGTCTTGGTCGTTTGAACCTTATTGGGCCAGGGTGGAAATGGATGACCCGCCGGAACACGACAGTCCGCTTGCGATCACCTCCCATGGTCGGCGTTTGGTGTTCGGCGCGTTCCTAAGCCCCGAAGAGCGGCTTGAGTTTGCTAAGGCCCTGGGTAACGCCCTTTATAAAGTAAAGGCAAACCTTTCTCATCAACCTTGATCGCAAGAATCGGGTGGGCAGGTCAGCAACGGCATGCCAAAGTGGATCCATGAACAAACCGGTCCAAATACCAGACAGTGACTATACCCGCGTTGCTGCGGTGATTGACTATCTTGACGCGCATGCGCTGGATCAGCCCCGTTTATCGGAGATAGCCTCGCATGTGGGATTAAGCCCTTCACATTTGCAGCGCGTTTTTTCGCGGTGGGCTGGCATTAGTCCAAAAGACTTTGTGCAAGCAGTGACTCACCAGCATGCCCGTTCACTGCTTGAGGGTCATGAAAGCGTGCTTGATGCCGCCCATGCATCTGGCCTGTCGGGGCCGGGGCGGCTGCATGATCTTTGCCTCAAGGTGGAAGCCCTAACCCCTGGCGAAATCAAACGCGGTGCAGAAGGCGTCGCGGTGTCATATGGCTTTCATGGCTCCCCTTTTGGCACCTGTCTTATATGCATTTCGCCGCGCGGATTGATGGGTCTTGGGTTTTGTGATGCGGGGGAAGAGGGTGCCCTTCTGAATGATTATCAGGCGCGGTGGCCGCAGGCACACTTCTTTGAAGCTCCGCATAATACCGCGCGTTATGTAGAGCAAATTTTTACGTCACGCAAAGGGGATCTTAGTTTACATCTCTTTGGAACACCGTTTCAATTGCACGTTTGGCAAGCGTTACTGCGCATCCCTGAAGGTCGGGCGGTGACCTATAAAGATATTGCAACGCAAGTATGTTCAGCCAAAGCCTCCCGTGCAGTGGGATCGGCTGTGGGCCGAAACCCCATCTCGCTCCTCATTCCTTGTCACCGCGTCCTTCGGCAGACTGGCGCCATGGGCGGCTACCATTGGGGCGTGACGCGCAAAAAAGCAATCCTCGCCTTCGAAAATGCGCCTTTCACATAAAGTGTCCGCGATGGCTTTGCTCAGCGTGCATTCTGGCGTATGATCGCATCCGTTTAGGGACATGTTTAAAACATAGATGTTGCGGATATGGGCATCCTGATTGCTCTTCTAATTGTGGGTGGGCTTTTTTGGCTCGGCTATTCGTGGTGGCGCGATGTGCGCGAGCTTGATGAGCTGGCGCATGCTGCCTATGACACATTACAAGCCAAGCAGAATGAGTCACCGCTCCGCACACTGAATAAAGAAGATTTTATTGATCTTTATTCCCACGTTCACCGCGTGCGGTTTCAAAAGTATTTTCTGCTTTTCTTGCTGTTTGGCTTTTTGTTTATGCCGCTGACATTGATGCTGGGCGGGGTGTTTAAACAACTCACCGTGTTTCTCGAAGAGACGGTCTACATCGGCAGCATCATCCAAGGCTTCGCCACTTTCTTTTTCGTTTTACTGGGATGGGTGGGGGCTGTCGCCTTGACACTGCGCATCTATCACACCCGCAGTCCCGGCACGATCGAAGATGAGTATCACAATAAGTTTGAGACTTAATCAGTCATTCAATCCCAGCACATCGGCCATCGAATAAAGATCAGGTGTTTTGCCTTGCGCCCACTGGGCCGCACGAAGGGCGCCTGCGGCAAACAAACCGCGATCTTGCGCTTTATGGGTCAGCTCAATGCGTTCATTGTCGGAGACGAACATCACCGTGTGATCGCCGACCACATTGCCACCGCGTAAAGATGCAAAGCCGATGTCGCCTTGATTGCGGGCGCCGGTTTGACCATCGCGGCCGCGATCAGCCACATCTGGTAGAGTCACGCCGCGCCCTGTCGCAGCGGCCTCACCGAGCATCAACGCAGTGCCTGACGGCGCATCCACTTTGTGTTTGTGGTGCATCTCGACGATTTCAATGTCGAAGGCATCGCCAAGGGTTTGCGCTACTTGCCGTGTCAGGTGCGTGAGTAAATTCACGCCCAAACTCATATTGCCTGATTTAATAATGACAGTTTTTTGCGCGGCGGCTCTTATCGCATTTTCGTCCTCATCTGTGAATCCCGTCGTGCCGATGATGTGAACAATGTTGTTTGCGGATGTCACCTCTAAATGTGCACGTGTTGCTATAGGCAAAGTAAAATCAATCACCACATCGGCATTGGCAAATGCTTCATTGATATTATCGGTAACACTCACACCACATTCATCAAGCCCGGCCATGCGCCCCACATCTTGGCCAAGGGCAGGGTGGCCTGCTGCTTCACTCGCGCCCGTCAGCACACAGCCACTGGTCTCCGCGATCAAGCGGATCAATGTC
The DNA here is from genome assembly GCA_028280675.1 of Alphaproteobacteria bacterium. Taxonomy (GTDB): domain Bacteria; phylum Pseudomonadota; class Alphaproteobacteria; order SMXP01; family SMXP01; genus JANQLI01. Next base: position 3,436 of record JANQLI010000120.1, on the reverse strand, counting down.
TGTCCCATGCGGCCTGTCGCGCCGGGAATCGCTATGCGGAGATTGCCCATGTTGTGTCCTCGTTATGTGGAGATGGGTATAGCAAGGACCATATACCGTTGTCACCCCGCGACTTGATCGCGGGGTCCATGGGCGCTGCTATGTTTAATGGATTCCGTGGTCAAGCCATGGAATGACAAAGGAAGACGGTATCTTTCTTTATGACCCTATCGCCTCAATCTTTCAGCTCGTCCCAAAAGCCTTTGACCTTGGAAAAGAAGCCCGATGTATCGGGGCTGTTCTTGTCGGTCATGTCTTCATCAAGCTGTTTCAAGAGATCTTTCTGTTTGCGGGACAGTTTCACCGGCGTTTCGACGACGCTCTGAATGTAAAGGTCGCCTTTGCCTTGGCCGCGCAGCCCCGGCATGCCTTTCCCGCGCAAACGGAATTGTTTGCCCGACTGCGTGCCTTCAGGAATCGATATACGCGCACGTCCGCCGCCCAATGTGGGGACTTCAATCTGTCCGCCGAGTGCGGCTTGGGTCATGGAAATCGGCACACGGCAAAACAGATCCTTACCATCGCGCTGAAAAAGATCATGCGGGGCGATGGACAGGAAAATGTAAAGATCGCCTGCGGGTCCGCCACGCATTCCTGCTTCCCCTTCGCCAGCGAGACGAATGCGCGTGCCTTCTTCAACGCCAATGGGAATATTGACTGAGAGTGTGCGTTCTTTTTGCACTCGTCCCGACCCGCCGCAGGAGGTGCAAGGGTCCTTGATGATTTTTCCTTGTCCATGACAACTGGGGCACGCCCGCTCGACTGTGAAGAAGCCTTGTTGCGCGCGCACGCGGCCACGGCCGTGACAGGTTGGGCACGAGGTTGGCTGCGCGCCTTCAGCAGAGCCTGATCCGCTACACGCCTCGCAGCTCACGGAAGAGGGGACGCGAATATCCGCCTTTTTCCCTTCAAAGGCCTCTTCCAAGGTGATTTCCATATTATAGCGCAGATCATTGCCGCGGTTACGGGTCTGCCCACCACGGCGGCCAGCACCGCCACCACCCATAAAATCGCCAAAGAGGTCATCAAACACATCAGAGAATGACGATGCGCCGAACCCTTGTCCGCCAAAACCCGCGCCATGCTGGTTGCCTGTGCCATCAAACGCCTCGTGACCAAATTGATCATAGGCCGCGCGCTTTTGCTCATCTTTGAGAATGTCGTAGGCTTCGCCTGCGTCTTTAAATTTTTGTTCCGCTGACGGATCGTCTTGATTGCGATCCGGGTGGTATTTCATCGCCAGCTTACGATAGGCGGATTTAATCGTTGCCGCATCTGCACCACGATCCACCCCTAAGATTTCGTAATAATCACGCTTTGCCATGTTGATTGCCGGGTCCGTTTAAGATCTCTGGCCCGTGGCCCCTCTTTGATGGTGAAATGGGTTCGACGTTTCCGCCGAACCCAATCTTATCCATTGCGCACTATAAGATGGGTCCAGGGGTTAAGCTGAATCTTTCTTGTCTTCATCGACTTCTTCGAAATCGGCATCAACCACGTCATCCATGTCTGGCGCAGAGCCATCATCGGCATCCATATCCGCTTGGGCATCGGCTTGCGCGGCGGCGGCCTGATCGGCTTGATAAATCGCTTCACCAAGTTTCATTGAAGCCTGCGCCAAAGCTTCGGTTTTGGCTTTGATATCTTCCGCATCATCGCCTTCAAGGGCTGTTTTCACATCCGCCATAGCGGCATCAATCATGGCGCGGTCTTCGTCGCCAAGCTTATCGCCATGCTCTTCCAAGTTTTTCTCTGTTGAATGCACAAGAGCTTCGCCTTGATTTTTGGCTTCCACAGCTTCGCGGCGTTTTTTATCTTCTTCCGCATTGGCTTCAGCCTCGCTGACCATTTTCTCAATGTCATCATCGCTCAAACCACCAGAGGCCTGAATGCGGATTTGCTGTTCTTTGCCGGTTGATTTGTCTTTGGCCGACACATTCACAATCCCGTTGGCGTCAATATCGAACGTGACTTCGATTTGCGGGATGCCGCGGGGTGACGGCGGAATACCAACCAAATCAAACTGACCGAGCAGTTTATTGTCAGAAGCCATTTCGCGCTCGCCTTGGAAGACGCGGATGGTCACCGCACTTTGATTGTCTTCAGCGGTTGAGAACACTTGGCTTTTCTTTGTCGGGATGGTGGTGTTGCGATCAATCAGCCGGGTGAACACACCGCCCAAGGTTTCAATCCCGAGGGAAAGTGGTGTCACATCAAGCAACAGAACGTCTTTCACATCCCCTTGCAGCACGCCCGCCTGAATAGCCGCGCCCATCGCCACCACTTCATCTGGGTTCACGCCTTTATGCGGCTCTTTCCCGAAGAAGTTTTGCACGGCTTCTTGAATTTTTGGCATGCGGGTCATCCCGCCAACAAGAACCACTTCATCAATATCTGAAGGGCTTAGGCCTGCATCTTTGAGGGCGGCCTCACAAGGTTTGATGGTGCGCTGCACGAAGTCTTCCACAAGGGCTTCAAGTTTTGCGCGGGTGAGCTTCATGGTCAAATGTTTCGGACCAGATGCATCGGCGGTGATAAACGGCAAATTGATTTCAGTTTGTGTTGCGGATGAAAGTTCGATCTTGGCTTTCTCCGCTGCTTCTTTCAAACGCTGTAAAGCTAAACGGTCATCGCGCAGGTCAATGCCATTTTCTTTTTTGAACTCATCGGCCAAGTAATCGACAAGACGCAAGTCAAAATCTTCCCCGCCGAGGAAGGTATCCCCATTGGTGGATTTCACTTCAAACACGCCATCGCCAATTTCGAGAATGGAGACGTCAAACGTGCCGCCGCCAAGGTCATACACAGCGATGGTTTTACCCTCGCGTTTATCAAGGCCATACGCGAGCGAGGCTGCTGTTGGCTCGTTGATAATCCGCAGCACTTCAAGGCCAGCAATCTTACCGGCATCTTTGGTGGCTTGGCGTTGGCTGTCATTAAAGTACGCCGGAACGGTGATGACCGCTTGGGTCACCGGTTCGCCGAGATAGGCTTCGGCGGTTTCTTTCATTTTCTGCAACGTAAAAGCGGAAATTTGCGAGGGGGAGAATTTCTCGCCATCACGGCCTTCGACCCAGGCATCGCCATTGTCCGCTTTGATGATTTTGTACGGCACCATGTCGATGTCTTTTTTGGTCATGGGATCATCGAAAGAGCGGCCGATCAGGCGCTTAATGGCAAAGAAGGTGTATTCCGGATTTGTCACCGCTTGGCGTTTGGCGGGCTGGCCAACCAGGCGCTCACCGTCTTCCGAAAAGGCGATCACAGACGGGGTTGTCCGGGTGCCTTCTGCGTTTTCGATTACTTTTGGTTCTTTGCCATCCATAATGGCGACACAGGAGTTGGTTGTCCCAAGGTCGATTCCAATTACTTTGCCCATAGTCTTTCTCTCTTTAGC
>JANQLI010000114.1 GCA_028280675.1 Alphaproteobacteria bacterium | reverse complement strand
TTACGAAATTTGACTTCTGAACTGTTTGTTCATCTCCCAAGGACAGGCTTAAAGTTTTGCCCGCCAAGTACCCACAGCCATCACCATAAACCGATGGGTACACATAGCTATCAAGAAAAAGTTTTCTATAGACAGAAAAACTTCAACATTGGTTTTCTAGCCACATCATGCAGTAATTCTCGATCTAGAATTATCTTGATTCTATTAGGGGAAAAGGAACCACTTATCGTTTTCGCCTCTGATAAACCAATCAAAAACGACTTATGGCTCGAAGTTTCCATGCATACATCTAATAAGCTTTTAAGAATATGCATCCTCCTATTTGTTCTATTTAATGGCTTCGCAAACCCAACCCGTGCAGAACCGATCATTTATGATCAATCGCATCTTTTACTTACGACTCGCTACGGAAAATTATGCAGTGTATGTGAGGCTACTTTGCTGTGTAGTTCCAAGGATATTTCGGACGTCGGTGTAGAGGACTTATCAAATCCTTCTCTCGCACCTTACACACTCTATCATTTTCATGCTCAGAACTTTTGGGACCAAATGGCATTGATCGTGGATTGGTTTCTCGTAATATTTCAACCGGCGCGAACCAGTGACCAGAGACCAGTCAGTGTTTACACTATTCCAACTAAAGGGGTCACATCCTCGACACGCGCACATCAAACAGTGATTGGCGATATACTCTCGAATCCAGAGGAAATTCACATAGGTCATAATATCATTGACAGACGATCGCGTGAATGGCGGTACGCCAATGGAGAGACACTCGGTCAATGCAAACGCCTTTCACTAAAAGAAACTTATCACTTTTTGAAATCACATGAGCCGTGGCCAATTTTAGCTGAGTGAGCACTGCTACAATATGCAAACATTATCTGACAAAAAATTGGATCCACCCCCATTACACCATTATTTGAAAAATCCCATCGCCTTATTGGGATTATTGGCCGTCCTCGCACTTCGCGCATTTTATGGCCTCTTCTTCTTCTTTGCGGGATTCAATAAGGTCCTCAAAAGTTGGGATAATGAGTTGGTGACAGGTATGTTTGCCCAACGTTTAACCGAACTTAATCCAGATAGCTTTGCTTATGTTTACCTTGAAAAATTTGCGATCCCTTTAGCCGGACCAATTTATTTCATCGTCACTTATGGTGAACTCTTCGCTGGCCTTGGACTCGTGCTTGGTATTGCAACGCGCTCATCTGCCATTATAGCTTTTTTTATTTTACTGAATATTGCAATTGGCGGATATTTTGCAGCCTCTCTGATCCCATTCTTTGCCATGAATGCACTGATCATAGCCTATCCCATGGGCCACATTATTGGCCTAGACCGTTATCTCATAAAACGCTTTCCGAACTCCTGGTTATTTCAATAAATTTTAATAGGGGAATCAGTAACTTCACCCGTTTCCTTAACTACACACACGATAATCGCATAGTGACCTAAGTGGTAAACTTGGGCGCATATGCGATGCTTAGTAAAGTTGGATAAATTATGGGCAAAGAGGTTACACGTCGAAAATTTGTTCAAGGAATCACCCTTTCCTCAGTAATCTCAGCATTGCCCCGCACAGCAAGAACTCAGAACTCAACCCAGGTTCTCATTATTGGCGCTGGCCTCTCAGGCCTATCGGCTGCTCTCATCCTTGAAGAACAGGGTGTAAATGTACAAGTGATCGAGGCACGAAATGAAGCCGGTGGCCGCCTCAAATCGCTCCGCAACGTACCTGGCATTGCCGAATTAGGTGGCAAGGCTTTTGGCAAAGGTTACGCGCGCTTGATCGATACGGCCGATAAATTGGACGTGCCCTATGCAGAGATTCCGAAATCACCTCTGCGCCAACTTGAACTTGCCTTAGGCAACCATATCATATCCCCAAAAGAATGGCCCGATCACCCGCAAAATGTGCTGCCGACCGAGAGCAAACAGCTCATGCCCTGGTCTTATTTCATGCGATTCATGATGCAGCATATGGGCATCACACAACCAGGCGATTGGATTGATCCCACATTTGCGCACCTCGATATTTCATTTGACGCATGGATGTTAAAAAAAGGTGCGCCCAGTGACGTGATCGACCTTTGCTGCAACATGAACTGGGATTACAATAATTCCACCCATGATGTGTCCGCGCTTGTTGTCATGTTCGAAATGCTGTGGGGTCAACAAGTTTTTCGAGCCAATGGGAAAATGCAGTCCTTTAGTTTTGAACATGGTAATCAAAGCCTTCCCTTTGCTATGGAAGCGGCTCTAAACCAAGATATTCACTACAAGAAAGAAGTCGTTTCCATTGATATGATTGATGGAAAAGCGGACATCCGGTGCCGCGATGGATCGCGCTACAGCGCTGACCATGTCATTTCCTCGGTGCCTATTCCAATTCTTCGCCACATTTCTGTGACGCCTGGATTTACCGGCGTGCAGCGCAAAGCTATCGCCACGCTGCCACGACGGATGGTGACACATGTGCATTTGGTTCCAAAAAAACCTTTCTGGGAGAAGGACGGCTGGAAACCCGCCATGAAAATTGGAAATGCACCCATCAATTTTGTCTGGCCTTACTACACATCCAAAAATCCCGATCACATTGAACACCTGCTCGCGTCCATCACAGGACAAGCCGCAGCACGCGCCAACCAAATGGATCATGACAGTGTGAAAGCCATGGTCATCGAAACGATTGAAACCATTCGCCCTGCCGCGAAGGGTATGCTGGACGTTGTGAGCATCAAGTCTTGGTTTCAAGATCCTTTTACGGGCGGCGATTGGAGCAGTTTTGGGCCCGGTCAAGTGATGCCATTCGCTGGACCCATGCATGCGGCGAACAAAAGATTACACCTTTGTGGTGACGGCACAGCTTTATCGGCACGCGGGATGGAAGGCGCTATGGAATCCGCCGAACGCGTAGCTGTTGAAGTCTTAGACCGCCTTTGAATGAGGATACATTATGCAAAAACTCTTAATTGCAATTTCACTTTTTTTATTAACGCTGCAATCAAGTTTTGCGGAAGAGAGTGATTACACTCCAACGGCACTTATTGTTGGTTCGGATCGCGAAGTCGGTTTTGAATTTACAAGAACCTATGCCAATCGCGGATGGAATGTTATCGCGACCGGAGTGGCACCTGAGCAAAATACGGATCTGATGGACCTCGCCTCAGCGAATACCAGAGTTACGATTGAGACATTCAACGCAAATGACTTTGACGCCGTCGATGCTTTAGCTAAGAAATATCGCGGCACACCTGTGGACTTACTTCTTTACGCGACACGTTTGAATGTGGCGGAACCACCGAGCAACATGGAAATCCAGAAATTCGGTCAATTTGATTACGATATCTTCTATCTCTCACTCACGACAAATGCGGTGGCGGCTATCAAAGTTGCCGAGGCGTTCAATGACAATGTCATCACGAGCCAACATAAGAAGGTCGTACAATTGTCCAGCATGAATGGTTCCATCGGCAAACCCAAAATACGATGCCAGCGGTGTGGGAACTTCTTTACCGAATCCAGCTTTGCCGCGGCAAACGCACTGATGCGTCGTCTCTTCAAGCTTCATCGCTCTCGTGAAACAGGGGTTGTCGTCGGCATGATCGCTCCTGGGCCGGTCAGCATTAAAGATATAGCCCCGCTCGTCGCCGATAATTTTCCTGCAGACAGTCTTGTATCGGTGGAAGACAGCGTCGCTGGCATGGTCAAAATAATTGACGGTCTCAACGAGGAAAACAGTGGGTCTTTCTATAATTATAATGGCCAAGAACTGCCTTGGTAAAAACAAGTGCTATCGAGAGCGCCCCATGAAAGGACGGTCATTAAGGTGATAAGTTCGTCGGATTGTGGCATCATCCCTCAGTACAGCTACCAAATGACGAGCAAGCTCCCCCCGCGACACTTGACCATATTCAGCTTCCTCTTTGAGCATCCCTTTACCTGTTGCGGGGCCATCAACTAACCCACCCGGGCGAATAATCGTGTAGTCGAAATCGCCTTGTTTGAGTCTGTCTTCTGCACGCTCTTTCGCTTCAAGAAATGGTTTCATGGTAGTAATATCAAATTTACCCATAATTGTAGAACGACTATCGCTAACACCCAAACTACTCGTAAGAACGAAACGCGTGACGCCTGCTTCGCTCGCAGCATTCATCGCATTGATATTCCCAATACCTCCAACAAACTGACCATTCACTGGCTTTGCCCCAAGCGTACTGATCACTGCATCATATCTTTTTTGCGCAAAAACATTCTGAAGGCTTTCCAGATCAAAAGCATCACCCTCAATAGTGCTAGCCGTCGTAGTATTGAGATTCGTGAGGTCAGACGTCGCGCGCACCATCACCGTAACATCATATCCATCATCCAGGAGCAATTTAACGGTCTCAAAGCCAGTATTGCGTGTTCCACCGAGCACGAGTACGCTTTCACCATGATCTACAGGTTTTGTTGTGCACGCCGTGCCATTCACTATGGAAAAGAGAGCGAAAAAAAACACCAAAGGGGTTGAGAATTTGCGGACTGTCATTTGATAGGGCTTTCATGAAAATAGGTAGCACACTAAGTAAACGCAGCACCCGCCTAACTCCCCCAAGGAAACCGTGGAGAAAGTCAATGGTATGAGCAACGCCCCGACTTTAGACGTCACTTCTAAAGTTAATCCCCACCCTAGAGAACTCACAAGTCGTGAAGTCACATCACGACTGACATGTTAGCTCCCAGAGCACATGAAAATCCTTCCATTAAGCAGAAAAACTGAAGTTACACATTTCTTACACGTGCGTTTTTCGAGAGCCAATCATGAGCCTATCAACTAGGAATCGCATAAATGATAAGGGTATCTATGAGTAGAGTACTGTTATTGTTTTTAACGCTCCATAACGATAACGATGAACGCTCTTTTCATTCAGGGTAGGGTGTAATCTTTCCGTGAACCTCAGACCACCGACAACTCAGCCCTCTTCATCGTTCTGTCTTCATGGCATGCGCTAAGGTCCACGGTTTGCGTAAACATCGACATATCAGAAAGGTTTCGCGCCGCAACAATGATGCCTAACTGAAACCGGGCAGCTATTTCTGGCAACCTCGCCAAAACACTCGATTCTTGCAACAATTCAGCATCATCGATCAACAACAAGCGCGGCATCGCAACAAGGCCGCGGGCGAGGCGAAGTTTTGCCGCCATGCCAGACGATAGGTTTTCACCAGATTCATAAATTCGATCGCTCAAGGGCGGCCTATGCGCTATGTCACCGCTGTTTAACTCACACATCTCCAAGATCAACTGTAAAGTCACCGCATCAATTGACTGATTACCATAAGTCAGCGCTCTTTTGAGACTGCCGTGCATTAAAGGAAATGCTGGCGATACAATTTGAATCGCCTCACGTAGATCACTGTCCGTAGAAGAGAAGGATTGATCTCCGCCAAATGTCACGGTGGCACTATCGCCCTGTTGACCTTGCGCAAGAGCACGAAAAAGCCGGCTCTTTCCAGATCCACTCGGCCCTTTAAGGAGGACCACATCACCTGCATTAATGATCACTGCCTTGCGGTCTGAGTCATAACTAAAGTGCCTTACGGCGATTTGCATGGGGAAAAACGGCGTACCTTTGGCCTTGAAGGTGTTGTGTGGTGATGTTGGCGGTGGATATCGCAGCAAAATATCTCCAAGCCTTTTTTTAGCAACCATGAACGCCACCAAGAAGTCCCAGGAGATCGATAGCCGCGATAATGCAGCAGCAATCAACCCCAATGCAAAAACGATTCCGCTCCAATCAGCCAATGAAAAATCAAACCTAACCCAATCTCCAGTCTGAAGTATGCCTATCAAGACAATAGACATCGGGACGACAAGTGTTGCAACACCAGCAATGACCGACACGGACCAACACCTCTTGATCAAGCCGGCATTCAATGTATCGCTTTGTTGTTTCAGGCGGCGGCGCTCCCGTCGGCGCGAGTCTGCGATACTAATAAATTGGGCCGCGAGCACAACACCACCCAGCTTTCCGGACAATCGTCCCCGGTTTTTGCGCGCTTCTATTGTGTGTCGCCGAAGGTGCGGAAAAGTAAAAAATACCGCCAACATCCATATCGAACTGCTCACACCGACTAACAAAAGTCCCATCTGGAGATCATAGATCACCAGCGAAACCATACCAGCAATGAAGACGCCTATCGACAAAACTGATTGACATAAACCCTTTCCGATCCAATCACGGACGGAATTTAAATCGCTCGTCATGCGCACCAACTCTGTGCCATAGCGGCCACCAAAATTGCCTTGATATTGTTTGTTGATAACCCGGTCAAACAGCGCCACCCGCAAAGCCTTAGCGTAGTGCAGGCCAAGTGTTTCCGCTATAATGGCGCCAATGACAAAGAGAGTCGCCGCAAGAATCGCTAAGACAGTTAGAACGAAGGCCGCCCACCAGTCGAGACCCGTAGCAGGCACCGCCGTTATGGAGCTTATCGTTGCGCGAAGATAATAATTCAAACCAACGAGTGTAACACTTTCGGCAATGACAACAGCGAACAAGTATTGAAAAAGTCGCCGCCGCTTACCTTTGAATATTTTAGGCAGCATTATTACGCATATATGAGCTGTTGATCAGGCAAACGTAACCAATCATTGATCAACTCGCCCTCCTGAAGCTGTTCTTTCGTCAAAATAGGCACACTAATTCGCCCAGCCGCCTCCCTTATAGCCAAAGACGATGCGGTAAACCGGCCGCTAACCGCATAAACTTCACCGCAATGTGAGAGAATATTATAAGCCGAGATGACACCTAACGGGCATCTCGCCGCCAAGAGATACCCATCGACCATACGACCAAAGGTCTTGGAGTGAATCAACATGTCTGTTTCGCGTTGCAAAAGCCCATCTGCGATCTCTAGGAGAACGACAGTCGCACCAGCCGACTGAAGCTCTGCAATAAGTGTCTCGGTAGCCACTTCCAGGCATTTTGCAGACGATAAATAAGTCGAAGCTAATCCGGCATCCGTAAAATCAAGAGCATAATCCGCACCAGCATCAAAGACAGACCATAGGTCCCCTCCAGATCCTGTACCCGTGATTTTGGCAACGCCAACGCAATGGCCCAACAGCTTCAATCCTTTGACAAAAGAAGCGACCGTTGTTGTCTTGCCAGCATTCATTCCCGTGCCAACAATAGCAATCGTTGGCACCAATCGGCGGCCAGCAGCATTTCGCGTTAACGCAAACTGATTGAGATTCAGTGTTAGCCCGTCTGTACTTGTGAGTACACCTATTGGCTTGATTCTAGTCGGAGGTAAGATCGCGCTGCTCCATGTGAGCGCGCGTGACGCAATACCTCCAGCAGCCACCAAATCACAATCTTCCATCGTCTCTGGAATCTCTGCTTCAAACTGATCTGTCGCATAGCGATTCCCGTAAGCCACCAATATTTCGTCGCCGACAGAGAGTGGTGCGCGGCGTCCTGTTGTGAGTTCTAGACGCTTATGGTTGCCTAAAGACTCAATCCGGGCTAGCACGAGATCGCCGCAATGCGGGCGTATGTTCTCGTGGTTGATCCACAAGGGTTGCTCCAGTCTCGCATTTCGCGTGACGAAAGAACGTTTACACTTATGAAGTCTGTCAACACTTATCCGTTCCATTTACAATCCGATCCGTAGAAATCTATAGTCCAACCTTCCCTCTGTGAGATTAAACGGTTTGGACACGGATTTATTCCGGATAAATATCGATTTCTTTAGAAGATGGGTTAAAGAAAAATATACTGCACACGAAAAACACGATTGGCATAAAACAAAGATACCAATAAGTAGATGATGCTATGCACCCGAATTTTTCTGAAGCAACTGGGCTTCTTCATCCGGACTCATGGCTGGTCCGCTCATCAACTTACTTAAGACCGCATCGAGGGCTTTCTGATCATAGCCTGACGCTGGCTGATAAAGGTGGGTGTCGGGCGAACGTTCATCAGCGGCCAATAGAATCTCAAGTGTCCAATGAGCATCCGTTTCGCGACATGCAACACCTACAGAAACCGCAACACCTGCAGTAATTTCAAACTCACGGCAAAATCGTTCGTCAGAACTCGTGAAACTTAAAATAGGTTTTACAAATACCTCCATCGGAGATCGCGCAAGTTCTACAGGTTTATTGCTCGGCGCTTTTTCTAAGGCGTCGTAGATCGGGTTTGCTTTGTCGATGACGGCAGCATCTGCTCGAAAAACAACAGCTAAAAACTCGTCATTTGACTGCTGAAGAAATCCACTCTGTCCAACAAACACACCCACGGCAAGGGCCAGTGCGGCTGTTACTGTGGCTGGTGTGAAGAATGGTTGAACCCACCTTCTTACGAAGTTTATTAACACATTAACACCCGCTTCTGGTCGAGCGGCATGCGGCGTTGGCGCTTCAAGAACGGTCGCCAGCAATTCGTCTGGCAACTCTTCGTCTATGGGATAGGCGTGCTTGAGTAAATCATCCAATTGACGAAGCTGCTCGACACAAAAACGCAATGAGTCGTGTAACTGAATGTCCGCTTTAATCTGATTTTCTTCATTTTGATCAAGCGCCCCGTCTAGAAAAGCGCTTAATTTTTCATCGCTATAATTTGCCATTAATCGGCCTCATCCTATTTCACAACCAGTGTCGATGGACTTTGCTTCAGGGATTGTTCCAACTTTCCCCTTAAGAGCGTCGGCCAATTGCCGCCGTGCTCTCGATAGGCGGCTCATCACAGTCCCAATGGGGATGTTCAGTATCTCCGAAGCTTCCTTGTAACTATTTCCCTCGATAGCAACCAACAACAGCACAGCTCGCTGATCCTCAGGAAGGTTGGTCACATTTTCTCTTACCGTTTGCAGAAGCAAGTGATTTTCAACATCAGCTATACCGTCTTGGCTGAACTCATCCTGAACCATTTCCGGGTCGATATTTACGCCTCTGACGCGATTTGCTCTCAATTGATCAATCCACAAGTTGTTCATAATTCGAAAAAGCCAACTATCCATCCGAGTGCCTGGTTGCCATTGCCGCATGTTGGCCAGAGCACGCAAGCATGCCGATTGAACAAGGTCATCACCTTGATCCGAATTGCCCGTTAGAACCAACCCAAACCGCCGGAGTCTTGGCAAGAGGGCAGCTAATTCGGCACGAAAGGCGTGTTCATCCTGTCTCATCGTCATGTATCTAACGAGCCGTCATAAAGATTTATTCCTCAGACCTGGGAATATTTTTTTATCTGAGTCGTTTTCACAATAACGGTAATCGGCTGTATGTACAAAAGTATATCTAAATCAATGGTTTGGGCATTGCCCATCCTAAATAACACTCGTAAAGAACACTGGGGAATCTATGCCGCCAAAAACTGTCAATCGCCTGCTTAGGTCGGTGTCTATACTTTGCATTGCAGCAACATCGGGTGCTGTGATGGCGTCTCCATTGACATCAAGCCGATCAATTATGTCTCAGGCCGTAGAAAAACATCTTGTTTATCCTGCGTTTGGCTCAGTGCCGCCTATCCTGATGATTCAAGCGGACGATGACGATACAGACGATTTCGACACTGACATGGATGATGTGGATGTGGAGGACGATCTCGATATCGGCGCGGGCTTAGATGATGACATCGATGACATGGGGGATTTGGAGGACGATCTCGATATCGGCGAGGACCTAGATGACGACATCGATGACATGGATGATGTAGAGGACGATCTCGACATCGACGAGGACTTAGACGATGACATAGATGACGATGATGACTTAGATGACGAGGAGTCAGAAGAAGCGGAGGATGATGACGAGGACTCGGAAGACGTGGAATCGGGCGAGACCGAACAGAGTGCGAATACCACAAGTTCTTCGCGTTCTCGAAGCGGCAGTAAAGCTGGCACACTGAACCCGGTTTCCGTTGAGGAGAGAGAGTCGCTTCGCACAAGCAATCAACGCGAGTCTGGTATCGATGAAAACGGTTACCCCATAGATGAGGATGAGATCATTCTCATTGAAAAGACGGCCAATGATGTAGAGAAGGTTCGCGAACTCGGCTATTCTGTAAAAAACCGGCAATCTATCACGCAACTGGGAATCTCAATCACCACCCTGCGAGTCCCTCAGACCTCTGACATTGTTGACGCAATACAAGAAATACGTGGGAACTATCCTGACCTATTGGTGGACTATAATCACGTCTATGAATTGTCGAATGCGTTTTCTGCTTATCAAAATACTATAAAACTGGCCGTTGCGTCCAATGGTACTCTTTCAGACTTACCGTCACTTTCAATTGGAATGATTGATACGAGAGCAGATCGCATGCACCCCTCTCTTTCGGATGCGCGCATTCGGTCGCGGGAGTTTCTGGAATCGGGCGCAAAAACACCAACGGATCACGGAACCGCTGTGGCCTCAATTCTTGTTGGATCCGACAACAATGGTTACCGCGGCCTTTTGCCACGCGCAGAATTGCATGCAGCATCCGTCTTCGATCTCGATGGTAATGGCAAACCACGCACCAAGGCCGACCGGCTCGCACGTGCTGTTGATTGGATGATGGATAGACAGGTGCCTGTGATTAGTTTTAGCCTCGCCGGACCACCCAATCTGCTATTGCAACATGCTATCGAAAAAGCTGATCAAAAAGGCCATATTGTTGTCGCCGCTGTCGGGAATGCTGGACCTGCTGCTCCCATCCTTTATCCCGCAGGGTATGACAGCGTACTCGGCATTACGGCTGTGGATCAAACGAATCGTATTTATCGGCGCTCCGGCCGTGGAGATCATGTGGACTTTGCAGCCCCTGGCGTACAGATCCGCGCTGCAGCAGATGCCGGTGGTTATAGAAATTATTCGGGAACATCATTTGCGGTGCCGTATGCCTCAGCCATAGCTGCAACGGTTTTAAGGTCTCCAAGTGCAGCATCAAAGTCCAATGCGATAAGTTCTTTGAAGAATCATGCTAAGGATTTGGGTGCCGAGGGATATGACCCAATCCATGGTTTTGGGCTGATTAAAATACCTGAATAGAACGTTCGTTAAAAATAAACTTGGAAATAAACTTGGAAAAATGAAAATGGTGGGAACATTGTACAAATCAATGATGTGGGTCACGGCTGCCGCTATTTTCGGCGCATTACCGACGGAAGGTTGGTCACTTGAGTATCGCGATGGGCCTTTACGGTTGCGATTGGATCTTATTGGATCCGCTCAAGTTGCCTATTTTGATGAGGAAAACAACGACGGTCATCATACAGACGATGTTTATGAATGGACCATTCGTGGCATTGCTGAATATGTATTTGATAATGGTATCTTGGTCGGAATCCGCGTGGAGTATGATGATGATTTCGATGTCACCAGTGATGAAAGAGCGGATGAAGGGGCAGAACGTGATGAACTTTATGCCTATGTTTCAACACCATGGGGCCGTATAGAGGTTGGTGAGCAGGATGGGCCTGCTGACACACTTTCTCTACATGCGCCTGTCATTGGATTAGGACAAGTACGAGGTGACTTTGGGCGGCATCAAGGCACAATAGCGCTCCTCTCACCCACCGACACACAAGACGCATTCAAAGTAATCTATCTGTCGCCCCCTATAAAAGGACTACGCGGGGGTATTTCCTACGGCCCCAAATTGGACCGAAACACAAACCAATCAAACCCACGAAGATGGACGGTTCAACGTGATCACGTTGAAGTGGCTCTACAATATCAAAATCAAATTGGTCCCGTTGCGCTTGGCATAAGCGGGTCGTATGTGAGCGCAGAGTCCGACCCCATCACCGAACGTGAGGATATTGACTCGTGGAGCGTCGGCTCAGAAATGAGCTGGAATGAGTGGACTTTTGGCGCCGCCTTTGTTGATCGTGGCGACAGTAACACCCGATTAGGCCGCGATCAAACAGAATGGAATTATGGGGTCGCGTGGCGCAAGGATGATTGGGGGTTAGCCCTCTCAGGGGCCACGTCGAGCCGGTCTGACGACCGAGATAATCAATTGTTCGGACTGGGAGGCTACTATCAATTCCTTGATCGCCGCGTTACTTTGAAAGCAGACGTCGTTCACTATGATGAGGGTTTGGGCAGCGGATTCGACAGAAACGGCGTTGTCGCATTGACCGAAATTGAATTCAGATTATAGGGACAAAGTCAGTTATGTTCTCCAAAAAAGTTGGCCATCTCGCAAAACAGACAGCTCTGGTCTTTATATGTTCACTCATTGCGGTCCAGGGTGCACACAAAGCCGCAGCCGCCAGCACGTCATCACCTTGGTCAAACCTGACATATGAGATTGGCGATTCCTTTATCTATGACAATGGCCGCGTAGAAACATTTCGCGCAAAATCCGAGGACGGCTTAACATGGGCAACCCGCCAAGGCAGCGAGTATTTACGCCCAGCATCATTCTTTTTGCCATTAAGCGCTTGGCAAACGAACAGACAAATAGGAACCGTGCGCATTAAAGGAAATACAGATATTGAAGTCAAATCGAATTTTGGCAGTCGATTTACCGCGATACGCGATATTATAGACAAAGAAACGAATAAGTCGCGCCGCAGTTTGCAATATTGGGTTTGCCACGCACTGCCAGAAACATCTATTCAAGTCCCCGCCGGAGAATTCGAAACGATTCCCATTCAATGCGACCGTTATTCTCCAGGGTCTATGAAAACACTCATACGGCGCACCTGGTATTTTTCTTCAGATGTTGGACATTATGTTCAACGAGACTCGATCAGTTTTCTCAATGGTGAGCGATCGACCATAAAACTGCTTGCGTCATTGCCAGGGGCATACGCCAATCGTGCGCGATTCGATGCCATACTCAGAAATGACAAGGAATAGCTGTCCTTCGGAATCGCTAAACTTTAGACTGACTTAACCCTAACCTAGCAAAACTTCAAGAAACTCGGTCGTCATCTGTTCCGTATACTGAACTTTCACCCCATTTTGGATCAGGCACGAAAGCATCTGAAAGAATCACATCAATCTTACCATTGCTCAAACGTAATGGAATTGCGTGCTGATCGTCATCCGAGTCCTAGAAGTCACGTGCACTTTGCGCGCGGTCTCAAGGGGGCCCTTTTCACCAGAAACAGACTCTAAACCGTTAAACCTTAAGTTGTTTGAGGTAGGTTACCGATAGGTAGTTCATCAATTTACAGTTCATTATCAACCGTTAAGCAGATTAATTGCGATTGACTCTCATTCTCAACTGGTATAAGTCGTCCCCTCTATTACCTGTTCAGTGAATAACAAATTTAAGGGGATACCTATTAATGACACGCTTTTGTAAGCACCTCTGTGGTGCGACCGCACTTTCTTTGACTCTCGCTGCGTCTTCAGCGGTGGCTCAGACATCCAACGAAACGGCAGCCGATGAAATGGTGGTGACTGGAAAGGCCCTTTATACGGATCAGGTCAACGCGTTGAAAGCGCCGACTCCCATCATCGATGTTCCGCAAAGTCTTTCGATTTTGACCGCAGACCAAATTAATCAGCGCGGCTTTACAAGCGTTGGTGACATTATCAATTACACCCCCGGTGTAAATACATCACAGGGCGAAGGCCACCGTGACGCAGTTGTGTTTCGGGGCGTGCGCTCAACGGCCGATTTCTTTATTGATGGCGTCCGTGATGATGTTCAATATTACCGCCCGCTCTATAATCTGGAGCAGGTCGAAATCTTGCGCGGCCCAAATGCGCTCTTATTCGGACGTGGCGGCACGGGCGGCATCCTGAACCGCGTAACAAAGAAAGGCGTGATCGGCGAAACGTTCACCGATTACCAAGCCAGCGTTGATACATTTGGCGAATTTAGTTTTCAGATCGACAGCAATGTCTCCACAAGCGACAAAGCTGCTTTTCGTATCAACGCCATGTATGAGAGCTTGGACAACCATCGGGATTTCTATGATGGGGACCGCTTTGGCGTCAATCCAACCGTCAAATTGGAACTGAGCCCGGCGACGACAGTCGATTTATCCTATGAATACATTAATCATGAGCGTTTTATTGATCGTGGTATTCCAACAGGGACAGATGGACGCCCCGTTAAAAGCTTCAAAGATATTGTTTTCGGGGATCCGGATTTGAACTTTCATGAGCTTGAAGCGCACTTGCTTCGCGCATCGTTGCAGCATGAGTTTTCGGAGAATTTGAAGGGTAATTTCAGCGCGTTTT
>JANQLI010000073.1 GCA_028280675.1 Alphaproteobacteria bacterium | reverse complement strand
TTGTTGGGGAATATGTGACAGATTGTTTTGCGCCGTTGCGTTTGCATAATACGGTTGATGGTCAGGTGTCCGTTGCGGTACGCGCAACAATCGCCTGGCGAGTTCTTCCGGTGTAAAACGTTCAAAGCCGCGACCGACATATGCACTATCGCTGAAATGCGAAAGTGTCATCATGGAGGCATCGATGGCGGACAAGACACTGCCAAGACGCCGCGTGGCATCAAGGCGTGTGATCATGACCCGCTCAATGCCGCATGCTGAAAAGGCTTCGGCTTGGTCAGACATTTCGTTGCGATCGCCGCCCGCCGCGAGAACAAGAACAGGTTCTACGTTGCTCGCATAGACATACGCGGCAAGACGTTTCATGTCCTCTGCGTCATAAGGATTCACGGCAGGCGTGTCGATGATGATCGCCGCCGGTTGATCACCGCTTTGCGGCAGTGTGCCGATCCGCGCTTGTAAGTCGGCTGGAGATTCTGCAGTAATGACAGTGCGCCCCATCACTTCAGCCAGGCGCGTGATTTTTTCAAGCGCTCCTGAAGTCTCAAGGTCGGTTGTGATCAAATAGGCATCTGCGCCAGAAAGAATAGCCCGCGCAGCAAGCTTTGCAGCCATAACAGTTTTTCCGGCACCTGCAGGCCCAACCAGCATCACCGGCTTCGTTGGGACCACAGGAAGCGGTTCCATGGGAAAACGTAATTCGATGATGCGAGTAAGGGCTTCCTGCACATTGTCTTCTTTGATGGATGTATAAGCAGAGAGCAGCGCTGTCCCCAGTTTTTGTGAGCAGCCATGAAACGTTAAAAGACGTTTCATGGCGCGGTCTTGTTCTGCCCGCTGTTCAGGACTGCGGTTTTGCGCAGGCTCTTGTGCATCAAGATGTGCCCGGATTTGTGGTGCATGCTGGGCGAGTTCAGATTTCAGATCCTGCATGAAACGGTTATTCTTCTCCGGTACTGATGGGGCAGGGGGCGGCGCTTTTTGCGATAGACGTTCAACAGCGGCGCGGACTTCAACAGTATTTGTTGTTTTGTCCTCTTGCGTGGCGATGATAATGGCGTCGTCACCCATCGCGATGCGAACTTGCTCCATCGCATCGGCCATGTTCGGGGCTATGAAGGTTTGAATACGCATCTGATGTGTCTTGTCTTTTTATATTTGTTACACTTGGGCAATGGTTTTGAGTTGGGCTTGCGGGTGAATTTCGTTTTGCGACATCACCACCGTTTGTGACCGGAAGCGTTCCACAATGGATCGCACATAAGGGCGAATAAGCGGGCTGGTCAGGAGCACTGGCACTTCTCCTGTTGCGGCGGCTTCTTCAAACCGATTGCGCATGTCCGCAATAAATTCCTGTAACCTGCTTGGCGCCATGGCGAGTTGACGATCATCCCCTTGACCAATGATGGCCTCCGCAAAGGATTGCTCCCATGTTGGGGAGAGCGTCACAAGTGGCAAATGACCATCCGTATTTAAATTTGCGGTGCAAATTTGGCGTCCCAACCGTGTTCGCACATGCTCGGTGATTTGGATGATGTTCTGGGTTTGTGTGGCGGCTTCTGCAATCCCTTCGAGAATTGTTGGTAAATCGCGAATGGAAATCCGTTCCATCAATAACATTTGCAAGATGCGCTGAATGCCGGTCACCGAAATATGTGTTGGCACGATGTCATCCACCAGTTTTCGATGCTCTGGCGGCAGGTCGTCCAAGAGCTTTGTGGTTTCTGCGTAAGAGAGCAGCTCGGCCATATTCTCTTTGATGATTTCGGTGAGGTGCGTGGTCAAGACAGCCGCCGGTTCGACAACCGTATAGCCACGGAAAGACGCTTCTTCGCGCAAAGTTTCATCGACCCATGTTGCCGGAAGTCCAAAGGTGGGCTCTGTTGTTTGAATGCCCGGCAGGTCAACGGGGTTGCCGCGCGGGTCCATCACCAACAACTGACCTGTGAGAAGTTCCCCTTGTCCTGTCTCCATCTCCTTCAAGCTGATGGTATAGTTTTGCGAGGGCAATTGCATATTGTCGAGTATGCGCACAGATGGAATCACAAACCCCATTTCGCTTGCCATTTGGCGGCGCAACGATTTGATCTGATCTGTTAAGCGATGCCCTTCTGCATCATTGATCAGGGGAAGTAAGCCGTAACCGAGCTCGATGCGAAGTTGATCCATCGCTAGAGCAGCGCTGATCGGTTCTTCCGCGGGAGGGGCCGCTTCTTGGGCTTCAACTTCCGCCTGTTTTTCCATCAGCGCTGTTTGTTTTTTCTGCTTCGTCACATACCACGCACCATAGCCTGCGCCTGCTGAAAGGAGCATGAAGGGCAAGGCGGGCAGTCCAGGTAAAAAGCCCATGACAAGCATGAGGAAGGAGGCCATGCCGAGAGCTTGTGGGTAATCTGATAGTTGACCAAACAGGGCTTTATCAGCAGCCCCTTCTACCCCTGCTTTGGAAACCAAAAGACCGGCTGCAGTGGACACGATCAACGCAGGAATTTGACTGACTAAACCGTCACCAACCGTGAGCAAAGTGTATGCACTGGCCGCTTCGTTAAACGACATTTCCATTTGCGCGACGCCGATAATCATGCCGCCG
>JANQLI010000243.1 GCA_028280675.1 Alphaproteobacteria bacterium | reverse complement strand
CGCGGACATAGAGACGCTTGCGTTCGGCGCGCAGGCTGTTGATCAATTGCCCACAAATATCAGTATTGGTGTCAACACTCATCGGGATGCCCGGTTGGTTATGTGGGCTGGTATAAGCATTGGTCTCCCCCGCGTCGAGGGGCGATTTTACGGTGCCCCACATGAAAGTCACTTTAAGGACACTATATGAAATAAAAGATAAGAAAACCGATACTGACCAAAAAGCCAATCACGGGAATCGCCATTGAAACCGTATAGATCCCGTCTGGTGGCGGACTCTGTCGTTTCAAGCGGAGAAGCGCCAGGTTCACCAAGGCAAAGATCGCTAACGTAATGGCGGACGTGGTTTCCGCAAGTTTGGTCAGGGAAAAGCTTGTCGCCAGCAACCATGTGAGACCGGTGATCAGCAGCGTTGCCAGAATAGGCGTTTGTGTTTTGGGGTGAATGTTACCGAAGGGCTGGAAGACGAACCATTCGTTCCGCAATCCGTAAAGGATGCGCGAGGCCATGATAATCTGTACAAGTGCGCCATTGATGACAGCAAAGAGACTGATGGCGCTGATCAGTACAGCGGAGCGGCCTGTCGCGCGTTCATAGATCAATGCGAGGGGCGCTTCGGCGCCTGCCAGGTCTTCAATCGGGAGAGAAAAGACGGCCACCAATGACACCGCCACATAAAGAGCTGTGGAGAGGATGAGTGTCAATATGATTGCCTGTGGTAACGTGCGCCGCACATCTTTGACTTCTTCAGCGACATTGACCATGTCTTCAAAGCCGATGAACGCATAAAAGGCGAGAAAGGCGGCTCCCAACACACCGACCCATAAGGTTGGCGTCTCAAGTGGAACAACCTCTGTCCACCGCGCGGGAAGTGCACTGACATTTTCCGCGCCCGCCACAATGATCATCAACAGCCCAACAACTTCGATCAAGGTGATGAAAGAGAGCAGAAGGACCGATTCTGTGATCCCCCAAATCGCAAGAGCGCCAAGAAAAACCAAAAGACATGTGATGGCAAGCCAAGCGGGAACGTCGACAAATTCATTGAGATAGCCCACAAAGCCATTGCTGATCGTGGCGGCGGACACCATGCCTACGCAACACACCATCACGCCCACCACGATGGGCAAAACAGGCCGCATAATCCCTTCGCGCACATACACCGCCTCACCTGCGCTTTTGGGAAAGCGGGATGACAGTTCGGCAAAACTGAAGGCGGTAAACCCGGCAAGGAAGGCAGCCAGCGTAAAGGCCAGAGGCGAGGCCATTCCAGCAATGGCGGCAACCTCGCCAATCAGAACATAAACCCCTGCGCCAATAATTGTGCCGAGGCCGAACAAGACCAAAAGCGGCAAGGTGATGGACTGCTTTAAGTGTGTGTCCGTATCATGCCCATCCGCCATGAACGGGTCCCCTTCATTCTTTTGCGTAAATCATGGAAGGGGATTATTGCCTAAATATGACACGCCGCCAAGCCAGGCGTCTTGATGGAGCGTTGAAGATGCTCTTCAGCACCTCAGAAACGCCCGCGTCAAACATCGCTGTTTTTGATTACTCGACCGTTGTCATATCCAAAGATGAGACATCTTCTTCTTGGTCGTCAGCTTGCTTTTTGCGTTCTTCAACCCAAGCACGCGCCTGATCAAGACTTTCGACACGTTCGATGTCGGCGATAAGACAGCGTTGTGGAAAACTGAACCCGCTTTCATAGATTTCGATGTGCTCGTTGCCATTGTCGCACACACGCGAGGTGGGCCGGCTGGACAGTTTAATCACTTCAGCAAACCGGATACCGTGGCAATGGTTGAAAAGCGTGGCCAGGAATTTTTCATTTTTGCCGACGCCATCTAAATACACATGCTTGTTGTCAATGGCGCGAAAGTCATCAATGTTCCGTGTCCAGAAACAGATACGGTCTGAAGCGCCGTCTTCTGCAGCGGCCCTCTCTGCTTCGTCGGCAAAAGAAAGCGTTGCTGAACTTGCAAGCAGGCTCGTTGCAAATAAAGCCGTGCTCACGCCAGAAAAAATACGGGAGGAAAATGAAGTCATCAGAGGTCTCCTTACTGTTGACGCCAGTCACATTCTTGGCATGGATGGTCGATATGTCATCGACGCGTGCGCAAGACCACCCCTGGTTTAACGCTTATGGCCAAGGCATGAAATCCATGCCCTTATCCATGATGGTGGTATTTTACCCGTGCTGACCCGTTCTGTCACCGTTGAAATGATTGCGTTTTAGTCAAATTTCTGAGATCACAAGGCGCTGAGAGGCGTAAATCCTCTTGTTTTGTGAGTGGAAGGATTGCCGTTGCGGTTAATCATTATCGGTGGGGGAATTATCGGGCTTGCAACCGGTTGGCGCATGCGACAAGCCGGTTGGGAGGTCACGCTGTTTGACAAGCGCCGCGCCGGAGAAGGCGCAAGCTGGGCCGCGGCGGGCATGCTGGCGGTCTGCGCAGAGTTAGAACCCGGACAGGAAGCAGGCTTTGCATTAGGGCGCGACTCTCAATTACGCTGGCCGGGCTTTGTGCGCGATCTCGAAATAGCAACGGGCCAGACGGTTGGGTATCGCGAGACGGGGACGCTAGAGGTTGCCGTGTCCGATAAAGATGTCGCGCGTCTTCGAGACTCATATACATTTTTCAAACAGCTTGATGCGCCAATGCAATG
The DNA here is from genome assembly GCA_028280675.1 of Alphaproteobacteria bacterium. Classification (GTDB taxonomy): domain Bacteria; phylum Pseudomonadota; class Alphaproteobacteria; order SMXP01; family SMXP01; genus JANQLI01. The sequence goes on along the minus strand of JANQLI010000243.1, from coordinate 13,694 downwards.
GTTCACCAAAGATGCGGCTTGTGATCTTGAACCGGCACTCAGTCATCACATACAAGCAGCGCTTTTTGCTGTGGAAGACTATCACGTTGATGCCCGTGCGGTTGTGACTGCTTTGCGGGAGGCGTTTTTGCGCTCCGGTGGAAAGCTGATAGAAGACTGTGCTGTTAAAGCGTTGCGTGTTGAAGATCACCAGATAAGCGACGTTGAAACGGCGCAAGGGGTTTATGAGGCTGATCATGTTCTGCTTGCGGCAGGGTGGGAAGCGCGCGATTTAATGCTGCCTTTGGGGATCGACCTGCCCATCACACCCGTCAAAGGGCAAATGGCGGCATTAGATGGGTCGGTATTACGCGATACGGTGCTCACACATGTGGTGCGCACGGACCACACCTACATTGTTCCACGCGAGGATGGGCGCATTGTACTGGGAGCCAGTTCCGAGCCTGGGGCGTCGGACCGGACGATCACTGAGGAAGCGATCGCAGAATTGGTGCAGGGGGCGATTGAGATTGTTCCCGTTCTGAGAGACTGTCCGGTGATCGACCGCTGGGCCGGGGTGCGGCCCGCGAGCCCTGATGGTATGCCCATATTAGGGCCCAGCGGGTGGGCCCATCTCACCTTAGCAACGGGCCATCATCGCAACGGTATCTTATGGGCTCCAGCCAGTATCGACCTGTTATGCGATTACATCCAATCAGGTGTAGAAAGCCCACTTTTCCAAGCTTTTTCTTTGGCCCGCTTCGATCGCCTCTAAAGAGATAGCCTTCCCGACATGCGTGAATCGCTCAAAAACCCCACACGTTGTTAGGGGATTGATTAGATTTTTGCTGCAATAAAGGGCATACTGATAATCCGAGGTGGAAATCATAGATAGGAAAGGAGAGAAGCCCACTTGGAAGTATCTGTCAGAGATAACAATGTCGATCAGGCCCTGAAAGTGCTCAAAAAAAAGATGCAGCGTGAGGGCACATTTCGTGAAATGAAGCGGCGGCGCCATTTTGAGAAACCATCAGAGATGCGCCAACGTAAAAAAGCAGAAGCCATACGCCGCGCGCGTAAGTTGGCTCGCAAACAAATGCAACGCGAATCCGAAGGTCGCGCATAACGTCCATCCACTCAATCCTCCCATGTATCGGATGTCTGAGCTGTCACAGCTTACAGGCTGTTGTGGTACTTGCGCCACATTCACGATTCGATGTGCATGACCGCTTTGCCTCAGAATAGACAAATTACCGCATCAGGTTACACTCGCTGACGTGTCTGGGAGGGGTGCATGCCGTATTTGTATTTGATTGGCGGCTTTGTCTTGTTGGGTCTTGGCGGGGAGATGGTCGTGCGCGGCGCGGTTGACCTCGCAGCACGACTCGGTGTGACGAAGCTTTTTATCGGTCTTGTAATTGTTGCTTTTGGCACGTCGCTTCCTGAGATGGTGGTCGCCGTGGATGCGGTTCTGGCGGGCTCTCCTGACATCGCGATAGGCAACGCCATGGGCAGTAATATCGCCAACATTCTTCTTGTATTGGGCCTTGGCGCCGTCATTTTTCCCATTGCGTGCTCACAAGATGTGGTCAATCGCGACGTGGTTGTCATGATTGCGGTGACAGGTTTTTTCATATGGCTTGCGGACCGGGGGTATGTGTATCAACTGCAAGGCCTCTTTATGCTCGGTACACTGATTGTGTATTTGATCTATGCCTATATTGATGAGCGTTTACACGCTTATTCCGTTGGCACATTAGCTTATAACATTGAGGTGCAAGACGATTTCGCCATCAAACGCATGCGCTTTGGCCCATTGATTGATTTTCTATCCGTCGGCGCAGGGATTGCTTTCTTGGTGTTCGGTGCGGATATTCTGGTCGAGGGCGCGACCACGCTCGCGCGGCAGTTTGGCATTACCGAGGCTATGATTGGCTTGACGATTGTGGCGGTGGGGACATCGCTTCCTGAAATCGCCACAATGATTATTGCCGCTTTGCGCAAGCATCCCGAAGTGGCTGTGGGCGGCATTATTGGTAGTAATATTTTCAATTTGCTTGCGGTTGTTGGCATCGCGGGGGTTTTCGCACCCATTGATATTAATCCTGCATTCATGGAGACCCATGTTTGGGTGATGCTCGGCGCGGCCCTTATCATCTTGCCGTTTATGATTTCCCGCTGGCGGATTACGCGCCTCGAAGGTCTTCTTCTTCTGAGCGCTTACGCGCTGTATGTCTATTCGATCTATGATGGCTTGGTGCTTCCCTTTTAAGGCTGCTTAACAAACCCTTACTTGGCATGACCTTTGCGATGTTGCTCTGCGGAGGACGCAGAATGTCGATGATTCAAGGCGCCATAACGGAAAGCCACATAGTCAAAGCACTGTCATCAGCAAGTCAAAAGACAGGCGCTGATTTCGAATATCTTTTGCGCACGGCCGAACGCGAGAGCGGTCTCAAACCTCAAGCAAAAGCAAGCACTTCCAGTGCGGCTGGCCTGTTTCAATTTATCGAACAGACATGGCTCGATTTGGTCAAACGCCATGGCGATAAGGTGGGTTTGGAGGGTTTAGCGGGCCACATCCACACGGATTCGCGGGGGCGGCATATTGTGCCGGATCAGGCGCAAAAGGCGGAAATCCTTGCCCTTCGCTATGATGTGAATGTGTCCTCCTTTATGGCGGGAAAGTTAACGCGTGAAAGCCAACATCAATTGGAGCGGGGGTTGGATCGCGACGTGCGTCCGGGCGAGCTTTACCTTGCGCATTTTCTGGGCGCGCAGGGGGCGGTGAAGTTTATCAACGCATCTGCAAGTGAGCCACAGGCGCTTGCAGCAGATCAATTTCCAAGCGCAGCTAAAGCTAATAAATCCATCTTCTATAAACGCGGTGGAGAGAGCCGCACCATGGAAGAGGTTTACACTATCCTCACCAAGAAAGGGCAGGGTGATGTCACCCATCTTGCGAAGTTAAAAGATGCGGAAGCGAGCATGCCGCTTCATCCGCCAACGCAACATGGGGACGCCAAAGAACACGTTGAGATTATTCCTCCGATTCGCGGCGCAATTATTCCAAAAGCCACCGCGCATTTGCCCGTGCGCCCTGTGATCGCGGAAGCAAACCCACAAGAAGCGGTGTTGGAGCCTGCATCCATGGCATTGATGCGCGAACCGGCTATGATGCTTTCGCTGCTCAATAGCTCTCCCTATATGCTTGATGTGCTCGAAGCGATCGGCTCCAAAAATGCCAAGCCAAAACGCGTTGCCGCATTCCGGCAGTAGTGCATCTCCGCGCACGCTATGCTAAGTTCGTGCAATGACAGATTTTACAGACGCCTTTATCGCTTCACAAAAAGAGCGCCTCCTTGATATGCGTGAAGAGCTTGTCGCGCAGGGTCAACGTAATAAAGAGGCGCTCGATACAGTGGAGTTGGATCAATCGAAGGTTGGGCGTTTATCGCGCATGGATGCCTTGCAAAATCAAGCGATGGCGCAGGAAACAGAACGTCGGCGCCTTGCGCAAATCCAGCGCATCGACACGGCCTTGCAGCGCATCGAAGATGGTGAGTACGGATATTGTCTGAATACGGGCCATCCGATTGACATTAAACGCTTGGAGCTGGATCCTGCGGCGCCAACAGCCGTGCGTCCGAAAGACCAATGAGCACACTGGGGACTCCGATCATCGCGACCGTTTCAAAAATCTGGGACTGCTAGCTACTGCTAGGCGGCTTAACCGTCAATCGTAAAATTGTTCAGCAATGATGCGTTCTTCCAGGCTATGTCCTGCGTCGAACAGCATTTGTATTTTATGCGACCGGTCTTCTTCCACAGTCACTGAAAGCACATCGCGGTATTCTTGATTGTCGGCCACAGCGCTGACAGGCCGGTGTTGGCTTTCTAAAACATCCAATTTGATTTTGGCGCGGTGTGGCAAAAGTGCGCCGCGCCAGCGCCGCGGACGAAAGGCGCTGATAGGCGTGACGGCAAGCAAATCTGCATCAATCGGGATAATCGGTCCATAAGCAGACAGATTGTATGCAGTGCTTCCGGCTGGTGTGGAAACGATTAGGCCGTCGCAAATGAGTTCTTTCATCCGCACTTTGTCGTCAATCGAGATTTGCAGCTTTGCAGTCTGCCGTGTTTCCCGTAACAGTGAGACTTCGTTAATGGCCAATGCTTCCACAGTATCGCCGTTTGCCATTGTGGCAAGCATATGTAACGGATGGATGATTGCTTCTTCTGCTTTTTCTAAGCGTTCGCGCAAATCATTCTCACGATATTCATTCATCAGAAATCCGACCGATCCAAAGTTCAGTCCGTAAATGGGAATGTCACGTTCCATGTGGTCATGCAAACATTGCAGCATAAAGCCGTCGCCGCCGATGGCGATCACAATATCTGCGTCTTCCGAGGGCGTTTGACCGTGTTTCTTGATTAAGTGTTCGCAGGCAGTTTGGGCGTCATCCTTGCCATTCGCAACGAAGCACATTTTATCATAGGCCATGACTGTTTTATCCGCCTGTGACTGACATGTTGCGTGATACAGCAGGGATACGCTTCTCTGGGTCAATTTTAAAATCGTGTTTTTGCGGTTTGTCCATGATCGCGCGGGTGATGGCGTCATGAATCAGATCATCCTTCTCGCTTGCGCGGAGGGGGCTGCGTAAATCGATACAATTTTCTTGCCCAAGGCACATATAAAGTGTGCCAGTGCTTGTCACCCGGACACGATTGCACGTATCGCAAAAATTATGCGTCAACGGTGTAATGAACCCAAGGCGCCCACCGGTTTCTTTAATATCGACATATCGTGCTGGGCCGTTGGTGCGGTCATTGGAATCAACCAATGTCCATCTCTTTTCTAACTGCGCCCGCATCTCTGTCAGCGGCAGATAGACATCGGTGATGTCACCGGTTGTGCTGCCCAAAGGCATGGTCTCAATCAAGGTCAGCGCCATACCTTGGCTGTGCGCCCATGCGATGAGGTCCGGCACTTCATGATCGTTCACGCCTTTTTGTGCGACCGTGTTGATCTTGATTTTCAGGCCCGCATCTTGCGCGGCTTTGATGCCATCAAGCACTTGCGGTAAGCGGCCCCAGCGTGTGATCTTGCGAAAGGTGTCTTCGTGTAACGTGTCGAGCGAAATGTTGATGCGTTTTACCCCAGCCTTCACCAAATCATCCGCATAGCGATGAAGTTGCGAGCCGTTCGTCGTTAGTGTTAATTCATGCAGCGCCCCTGATTGAAGATGCGGTGTCATGCTGTTGAATAAGGTCATGATCCCGCGCCGGACCAATGGCTCACCGCCGGTAATGCGCAGCTTTTTGACACCGTGCTTGATGAAGGCACTGCAAAGGCGCTCAAGCTCTTCGAGACTGAGAACATCTTTCTTAGGCAAAAAAGTCATGTCTTCCGACATGCAGTAAACACAGCGGAAGTCGCAGCGGTCCGTCACAGAGATGCGGACATAGGTAATATGGCGCCCAAAGGAATCAATCAGTTGATTGTCCTCTGTTGTGGTCCACTGCTTTTTATTCTCAATATTCATAGGGTTATCACATCATGTCCCTGTTTCTGAGGGCCACAATACCAAGAAGACGCTGGGTTTGGCTAAGAAAAAGAGCGCCTCAAAAAGCGCTCAAAGGCAACAGGACAATCGTCAGACCATCGCGTGGATAGCGCTTAACGCTTTTTCTGGGCTTATTTGCGAAAAGATCTGCGCAATTTGCTGACGATCGTGTTCCGCGATTTGAGGCGGCGCGCCTTTCAGCCGGCGCAATAAGATAAAGAGCGTATCGAATTGCGGTTGTGAGACCCCAATCGCTCGGCAGGCCAGCGCCATGGGGGTGGGGCTGGTGGTGTCGAGAAGTCGTTCGGCATCCGCATCCGCAATGTTCATCAGTATTGCGAAAGCATGAAAAAATGTTTCTTTATCCCGCCGATGCAGCGCGCGAATGAGGAAAGGCGGTTTCAATCGCCCTTCCGCGATCAACTGCGCAAGGCGGTGCTTTTCTGGTTGTGGCGATACGGTTGTGCATTCCGTTGGCACTGACCGCGCGCCTGCAGGTGCAGGTGTCGGTAGCTGTGCCTCCGGTTCGGGCGTGCGATCCAGCTTCGTGACGACAAAGCTGCGAATGGATTCCGAAGACCAGGTGGCAATGCGCAATGCAGCCTCTTTCGGCAAGTCAGGACGTTGTAAAAGAGGCAAGCGTAATGTGACATCCTTTTTGGCGACCGCGAGGATATTCTCAAGACCAAGCTCTGAAAGAGGGGCGGCGTGATTATTCACAATCGTCTTGAGGGTGTCGTCGTCGCCCACCGTCACAAGGGCTGTGGTGATGTCGGGAGTAAGGTCGCAACGTGATGCGATCGCTTGATGTTCATCGGCTTGGCTGGTGCTGATGAGGCCCAACAAATCTTGTTCTGTAAGCACCGAGCTGAATTCTAAAATCGGTAAAGCCACGGCCATATGATCTTGCGCAAGATGCAATATGACGTCATGTGAGATCGCGGGATTTGATGCGATGGTTTCCGCAAGCGCAAGCCGCTGGTCCAAGGACATCTTTGGCAGAAGGTCGAGAAGAATTTGATCGCAGAGGTGTTTCTGGGGGTGGGGCAGGCGCGCATATTCGCCTTGGTAGAGATCCGCAAACAGGCGCAAAAAAGCACTCAGATCTTTGCCGCGTGCGCTATGGGCTGCTGCAAGCAAGTCTTCTAAGTCTGTGGTGATCGCATTCATGTGCGGGGTATCCGAAACTGAACAAGCACAGACTCACTCTACGCTTGGGGTGTTAATGAGCTCTTAACCATAAATCTTGTGCTTCGCGGCCTGTTTTGCTGATGGGGCTAGTCATTTAGCAGGACAATCGCTATAGTTGTATTGGGTTGTAATTGGGGTGGGGTTTCCTGTGCAGTATTGTGTGCCGGTCTTGGCTGCAGGTTTTTTGCTCAGCGGCGTGATGTCGCCAGTGTACGGGGCAGCATGGACGCAAGAAAAGGGCAAGACCCAAGTCATTACCTCATACACCTACGACACGGCATCAGCGCAGTTTAATGACAATGGATCTTTGACCCCTGTCGGGCAGTTTGAAAAGACGAATATAGATGTCTATGCCCAATACGGTTTGAAAGATGGACTGACGCTGATTCTCTCTCCTGGTTATGAGTACATCACATCTGACCTCAGCGGTGTGCCGCAAACACAGCAGGGCCTTAATCACACCGGTATCGGTGGACGTTTGCGGATCTGGGAAAAAGGCCGTCATATAATCTCTGTTGAAGGGACGTATTATCTTCCCGGTGAGATCACCACCACCGATACAACGGTCCTCTCACGTGGCGGCGGCGATATAGATGGCCGTCTTCTCTATGGTGGCTCGCGCACCTTTCGGTTTCGAAAGAAAGACTATCCGGCATTTTGGGACATTCAGCTCGGCTATCGGCAGCGCGATGGCGGTCCTTCGCATGAAGTGCATGGCGATGTCACATTGGGCGTGCAAACCGGGAAAAAGACCCAAGTGATGCTGCAGAATTTTAACATTCTTGGGCTCGACGCTGGTTCTTCTGCGGATGCGCTCTGGCCGCAAGTTCAGATCCATAAAGTGCAAGCATCGAGTGTCTATCGTCTCAGTGACCGATTTAGGTTGCAGGCAGGTGGATACCGCACGCTTTTCGGGAAGAACGTGGTTCAGGAAAATGCCTTTTTCGGCGCAATTTGGGTTGATTTTTAATCCGATCAGTGGATGATGCCACAGCGTCAAAAATGGCGGAAATGTGGCGGCTTAAGCTGCATTTAATCTGTTTCCCGCACTGAGAGAGATTGATTTGTCTCTTTGACTTCATTTGTGAAAGCCAACGTGTATGAGTGCCCCAAGCACGAAAAATGTTCTCATCGCCCTCGTCGCACTCGGTGGTCTTATCGCTGGGTATTATCTCATGCAAGGGAGCGAAGCTCCTGCCGATCGATCCATGATGGGTGCGCGCGTTGTTCCTGTGCGCACGGCGACGGTCGTGATGGATGAATTCTATGACTCCATTGAGGCTGTCGGGACGGCGAGTTCGAATGAGTCCACCATTATCAGCGCCAAAGTGACGGAAAAACTCACCCGTTTGAATTTTGAAGATGGGCAATCCATTCAAGAGGGTGACATCATTGCCGAGCTGACGGATGTGGAAGCAACGGCGGATCTTGCTGAAGCGCGTGCGACACTGCTTGAAGCCCAACAACAATATGATCGGATCGAAGGATTGTTTCAGCGCGGAAACACAACGAAGGCCTCCCTCGACCAAGCGAAGTCTGCGCTTGACCGCGCGCAAGCACGTGTTGAAGGTGTCGAGGCCCGCGTTGCGGACCGTCTTATTCGGGCGCCATTCTCAGGCGTCTTGGGTCTACGTATGGTCAGTCCGGGCACATTGGTGCGTCCTGGTGATGAGATCACGACTCTTGACGACATCAGCTTGATCAAACTCGATTTCTCTGTGCCGGAGACCTTTATCAGTGCTCTCAAACCTGGGCTTGATGTGACTGCGCAAAGCGCCGCTTATCCGGAGCGGCATTTCGTTGGGGAAATCAAAGCCATTGGCACGCGTGTCGATCCCACCACGCGGGCTGTGATGGTGCGGGCTGAAATCCCCAATCCGGATCTGCTTTTAAAACCCGGCATGTTGATGACAACACTCGTCGTTCAAAACCAACGCCAATCTATGATGTTGCCGGAGCGCGCGTTAAATCCCTTAAAAAATGAGAATTTTGTTTTTGTTGTGCGCGATCAGGAGGGGAAATCCATTATCGATATGGTGCGCGTAGAGATCAAAGGACGCCGACCCGGATTTGTGGAAATTCTTTCGGGTGTGGAGCTTGGCGATCAAGTGGTGGTTGAGGGCACGAACCGTGTGCGTCCAGGCGCAGAAGTCCGAGTTTTGCCAGCCGCAGGTGAGGGCGGCCGTCCAAACGCCTAATACTTTGTGTGGGAGATGAGGGTCTGACCCTCTAGGAGTGACACATGATTTTATCCGATGTTTCCGTCAAACGTCCCGTCTTTGCAACGGTGATGAGCATCTTGCTTGTCGCGTTCGGCATGCTGTCGTTTATGAACTTGCCCTTACGCGAAAAGCCAAGCGTGGATGTGCCGATTGTTTCCGTGAGTACGCAATATGTTGGCGCGTCGTCGGAAGTGATTGAAGATAAAATCACCCGCTTGATTGAAGCGCAAGTTGCTGGGATTGAGGGCGTCTCGCATATCTCTTCAAGCTCGCGCCAAGACAGCTCCTCGGTCATGGTGTTCTTTAAACTCGACCGTGATATTGCAGCGGCATTTAACGATGTGCAAGTTGCCGTCGAACGCGTGCGTCAGGCTTTGCCGCGTGAAGCGGATTCACCGCGCCTCTCGAAGATGGACCCCGATGCCTTTGCCATCATGTGGTTCACCGTGTCGTCTCCGACGATGAACAGGATGGAGATCGCAGATTACGCCAAGCGCAACATCATTGACCGCTTAGAAAAAGTGCCCGGCGTTGGTGAAGTGCAAGGCGGACGTGATGGCGTCAAGTCAATGCGTATCTGGATCGACCGCATTGCTCTTGCGGCGCGCGGTTTGACGGTGAATGACCTGACCAATGCGATTCAATCGGAAAATGTTGAACTCCCAGCCGGAACCATTGAATCAACAACCCGCGAGTTTGCTGTCCGGATTTCACGGAATTATTCCACTGTGGATGATTTCAAAGATCTGGTCATCGGTGAAGGCGAAGACGGGCATCTCATACGTCTCTCCGAGGTGTCTGATATTGAAGAGATCCCCAAGAACGATCAAATTTACTTCCGCGGCAATGGGGAGCCGCAGATGGGAATCGGCATTGTCAAACAATCGACGGCAAATGCTCTTGATGTTGCGCGCGGAGTGAAAGAAGAAATCGCCCGTATCCGGCAGTCGCTTCCTGAAGGGCTCTCGATCAATGACAGTTACGACACCACTATCTTTGTCGAAAAAGCGATTGAAGAAGTGCAGAAGACTCTGTTCATCGCGACGATCCTTGTGGTGTTGGTGATCTTTGTTTTCCTCGGGTCTTTCCGTGCGGCTCTTGTGCCCTCAGTGGTCGTGCCGGTGTGTTTGATTGCCACCTTTGCTGTGCTCGACTTTATGGGCGCCACGCTCAATATCATGACATTGCTGGCGCTTGTGTTGTGTATCGGTCTGGTAGTGGATGATTCCATTGTGGTGCTGGAGAATATTCAGCGCCGTGTCGATCAAGGCGAGCCGCCTATTCTCGCAGCCTATCGTGGCTCGCGTCAGGTGGCGTTTGCGGTGATTGCGACAACAATCGTGATTGTGGCGGTGTTTGCGCCATTGATCTTCACGGACGGTTTCATCGGCCGTGTCTTTGGGGAGCTTGGAGTCACGGTGGCCGGTGCGGTGATTCTGTCCAGTTTTGTCGCGCTCAGTTTGTCGCCGATGATGTGTTCAAAGCTTTTGCGGCGCAAACGGGTCGCAGGCAAGAACACGAATCTCTTCTTCGCGCTGTTCGATAAATTGCGCGATCAGTATGTCATTGTTTTACGCAAACTCATGCCCTACCCCTGGCTTGGCATACCCTTGCTGATTGGCATTATCTTTTTAATGGTGCAAATGGCCGGGCAAATCGGACAGGAAGGTGAACCTGCCGAAGATCGCGGCTTGATCAATGTAAGTATTACCGCTCCCGAAGGCACCAGCTTTGACTATATGGTTGGGCAAGCGCAGAAACTCGAAGACATCCTCAATTCCTATATTGATAGCGGGGAAGCTTTGCGCAACACAACGCGCGTGCCAGGCGGATGGGGCGTCAGCCGTCAATTCAACAATGCCCGCGGCCAATTAATCCTTGAAGATTGGGATTTGCGCGAACGCGATGGGTTTGCGATTGCCGCCGAAATTAATCGCAAAGTCGCCGCCATGCCAGCCGTGCGTGGCTTTGCCGGTATTATGCAAGGCGGCAGCGGCATGTGGGGCGCGCCCATGCAGTTCATCCTGAGCGGTCCAAACTACGAATCGATTGAACCTTGGGCGAATCTCATTCGTGATGCTGCGCTTGAGTATCCAGGCTTAACCCGTGTGGATCTCGATTATAAGCCGGTGAAACCGCAGTTTAACGTGAATATCAATAACACGCGGGCTGCTGATTTAGGTGTGTCAACGCAAGCGATTGGGCAAACCTTAGAAACGATGCTTGGGTCGCGCCGTATCACGACCTATCTCAGTAATGGCGAAGAATATGATGTCAAAGTCCAAGCGCGCGATGTGGATCGCGAAGACCCAAGTGATTTGAATAATATTTTCGTGCGTGCGGATCGTGCCGGACGTCCAGGGGCGCGGCCTGACCTGATTCCGCTGACCAGTTTGATCGAGATCACCGAAACAGCAGACACCCCCATCCGCAAACGCTGGAACCGTCAGCAGAGCATCACGTTAAATGCGTGGATTGCCGATGGCTATAGCATGGGCGATGCGGTCGAATTTCTTGAAACCACCTTCCAAAACGAAGTCACCGGCGGTTTGCAATATGATTTCAATGGCGAAGCGCGCATGTTCAAAGAGCAGGGCGGGGATTTGATCTTTGTCTTTGTTCTCGCTTTATTGGTTGTGTTCTTGGTGCTGGCGGCGCAGTTCGAAAGTTTTGTGCATCCTTTCGTCATTATGCTGACCGTTCCCGTGGCCATTGCGGGCGCTTTGTTCGGCTTAATGGTGGTTGGCAGTACGCTGAACACCTACAGTATGATCGGGATCATTATCTTGATTGGTATCGCGGCTAAGAACGGCATTTTGATTGTCGAATTTGCTAACCAATTGCGTGATGAAGGACTCGATTTCCATGAAGCGTTGATCAAAGCATCGGAAACACGCTTTCGCCCGATCATTATGACAGGCGTTTCGACGGCGGTTGGGTCGTTACCGCTTGTGCTCAGCACGGGCCCTGGGTCTGCAAGCCGGCTTACCATTGGCATTGTGATTGTCTTTGGCGTGTTGATCGCAACAGTGATGACGCTTTTCATTGTGCCGTTGTTTTATGATTTGTTGGCGCGGCGCACCGGTTCGCCGAAGACCATCGCGCGTCGTCTGGCGCAGTTTGAACTGAAGCACGAAGACAAAGAGACAACCACAGTCGCTCCTGCAGAATAAGTATGTAGCTAGTCGAAGAGAGCTGAGGCCATTGCCCTTATAGTTTATAAGAGCAATGGCCTCATAATTGCCCCAATCTCGCCCAGAATTTGTCCCGACTCCCCGATACATAAAGACTCAACCGCCAGTTCCGGCGTTCTTTGTACCGTAGTCACCCGCTTATCTTGGGTTTGCCGGTTCTCGCGATTTGGGTAGTTCAGTTTATTACAGCTCTCTTCGGCCAATAGCTGCGTACCACTATGGCTGAAAACGCCCCCGTTGATCAGGCCGCGTCTAACTCGCCTGTGTGTACAACGGGGGCACCGGTATGTTAAAGCGTGTACGGAAGGACTCAGGAATGTATTATGCGCCAAGTGGTAAGTCGGTGCGATAATTGACCGGCTTTAACGCGAAGCTTGAGCGAATGTTTGAGATGCCTTCAATACGTGTCAGCTTTTCTTTCAGGAAGGTTTCAAAAGTCGCGAGGTCGGGCATGACGATGCGCAAGTGATAATCTGCATCTCCGGTCATCAAATAACATTCCATCACTTCCGGCCATTCCTTCACTGCCGCTTCAAAGCGCTCCAAATACTCATCCACTTGCCGTTCTAAACTGACTTGTACGAACACATTCACCGTCAGCCCTAAGCTTTGCGGGGCGACAAGCGCAACATAGCGATCGATCACGCCAGCGTCTTCGAGTTGACGCACCCGGCGCAAACAAGGGCTGGGGGAGAGGCCCACCGCATCGGCGAGTTCGACATTGGAAATGCGGGCATTGCGCTGCAATTCTTTCAGAATTTTGCGATCAATCGCATCAAGGTCAATATTTGGCATAGAATTGCTCATTATAAGGGTAAATTAGCGATGAATTGCTATTTCATAGGCGTTAAGTGGCAGGAATGCAATGTTTTCTTGAGACTCTCCTGCTATCTTTCCGAAGCACTGATGAGGCCATGTGAGGGCCGCCCCGAACGGCAGAGTGAGGATAATTATGCGGCTTGTCGAAAATACAGACCCATCCGAACGGTCTAACAGTTTTTCCCGTGAGGACATTACGAAGCTGCGCCAGCTAGAGGAGCGTGTGCGGTGGTTGGCAACGTGGACGATCCATAACGCCAACAATATTCGCGAGAAACGTGACGGATTGAAAGTTGGCGGACATCAAGCCTCCTGCGCGTCGATTTCAACCCTGATGACGGCGCTTTATTTCGGTGTCTTGCGTCCAGAAGATCGTGTGGCTGTGAAACCGCATGCCAGCCCGAATTTTCATGCCATTGAATATATGCTCGGTAAGCAAAGCTTGGAGCAATTGCAAAACTTCCGTGCGCTTGGCGGCGCGCAATCCTATCCGTCGCGCACCAAAGATAAGGATGAGGTGGATTTCTCCACCGGCTCTGTGGGGCTTGGCGTGGCTGTGACTGCATTCGCATCTCTGGTGCAAGACTATCTTATTGCTCATGAGTGGTTGCCGGACCGATCAACCGGGCGCATGATTTCGCTGATGGGCGACGCGGAACTTGATGAAGGCAATATTTATGAAGCGCTGATCGAAGCCTATAAGCACGACATTCGCAATA
>JANQLI010000029.1 GCA_028280675.1 Alphaproteobacteria bacterium | reverse complement strand
TAACCGGCGTCAATCTGATCCGTAAGAAGCTGCACAAGCATCAAGATAAGAAACGCATTGACGCGTATCTGATCCAAAAGAAGCAGCTCAAGGAGAGGCACGAGAGTCAAAGCGTCGCGCAAAAGCACACCCATGATCTGCAAACAAAAGATATGCAGCGGCAGATGCGGGCGCTCAAACAAGTCGAAGAGCGGGAGAAGAAATCTCTCCAAACCCGCCTTGAAAAAGAGCGCCGTATCAAACAGCGCGGCTCAAAAGAGCATATGCCTGCCTTCACCCTGGACCTCAAACCTCCAGGGCGGAAAGCCGTGCCGCACAAAGCCATGAAGCGCCATCTCAGCCAGCTTGGCAAACTTCACGGGCAGGATTGGGGCCGCGATCACCCCCAAGGCCCGCCCGATATCCGTGAGGACTTTGAGCGCGCCGTCCATAACATCGAAGACCCTGATAAGGTGAAGCAAGGCGGTGGGGACGAGCGTTCACGACATGCTAGAAAATTACGGAGTCAGCATAGAAGAGGACCAAATCGAGATAAAGACAAAGACCGCTAAAGTAATTCCTAGGTATGCTCTCATTAGGTATTGCTCATTACACAATATACCCTTGGAAGCAATTTAACGCCTAAACCGTGGCGCCCAGCTCTCACTCAATTCCTCGTCATCGTCCCCGTCCTTTTCATAGTAGGATTCATCTTCGATTGAAGGGCAAGATAAAACAGTTAAGGTTTTGCCATAGCGACCAAGCCCAATAACCTGCTCAATTCCAGCAACAGATTTGTTGCCCCCCAGCCAATCCAATATGTCAATTTCTCTTTCATCTGTATCAGCTGCGCGTACACGCCCAATATCACTATTGAAAGACCTGGTGCCGCAATCATGGGGCAAGGGTGAGCCTTTCTTATACCAATTGAGTTGCTCAAGAGTTTTCATGCCGTCTGATAGAAAACAAAAATCTATTGTGTCGCCAGAACTAAGCACTACAGCGACTGCATCTTCGGTAAGTTCAGCATAACGAATAGCTGTTGCCGTCAATGAGGTTTTGAAATCTTCTGATAGTTGCCTTAAGCAGTCCAGTCCTGGGTCTGCCTTTCTCAAAACAGGTTTGATCAAATGAGAGGGCATCAACAGCCCGGCCGCGAATTGATCAGCTTCGAGCTCATAATGGTCTCCAGAGATGAACCCTGCGCGCGATTCATGAATGTCATCGTCGCGGAAGACATGATCTATGTGCCCCTCTAAAAAATAATGGGCAAGCTCATGAGCGACACTAAAGCGCTGAAAGCCCTCACTCTCAATGTAAGTTGCATACATAATTCCGAAATTATTGCCATGGCGTAGCAGCATGCCGGACACTCCCTCATGAGTGTCCGGTTTTGCTTGCACAAGAATGTCTTTATCCTTCGCGATCACAAATGGATCAACCGTAGGCTTGTTTGGCGCGTACTTCTCCGCAAGCTGTTCGCCTTGTTGTTTTGCCATTTTTAGTCGGAGGGCTTTGTTCATGGACCTTAGTCTTCAGAAGCAGATTTTCTTTTGGCAAGAATCTCCAAGAAATCCTTGGCAAGTTCTCTGTCTTTCCCGGTCAGGTTTTTAACGTCCCGAAAGAGGGGATCGGCTGCATCCGAAAGGAAAGGGTCTTCAACGCGCCCCAAAAGGTAGTCAGTCGTTACCTCAAGGGCGATGGCCAGCCGGCGCAATGTGTCAAAGGACGGTTTACGGTTGCCGTTTTCAAAATGCGCGATTGAGCTCGGCGGGAGCTCAGCCCGCCCGGCCAAATCGCTTTGGCTGAATTCACGCATATCGCGGGCAGATCGAAGCCTTAATTTGAAAATCTCTGAAGGGTCGGGTTTTTGGGTCATGGCGAACTCGACATGTTGGACTTGACTATATGGCCAAGTTGGTTAATATTCGCCATATTTTGCATGGCGGAGTCGCCAATAGCAAGCCCGAAGGAAAAAATATGTCCAGAGACCATGTGGATCACAGCGATATCGCCCGATTTGCCGAAGATAGGGTGAATTTACCCCAAGATAAGGCCAACGAGTACCGGGCCCAAGCCCGCCGTTTACGTGAAAAACTAGAGGGTTATCTCGATGACAACCCAGACTTCTCGCTGCGCAAGATGCTTCTGTCCGGCAGCCTGGCCAAAGGTACAGCACTGAGGTCGCTGAATGATATCGACATTGCCTGCTACATCAGCGGGGCGGAGGCACCAAGCGACGTGGCAGATCTGTTAGAATATCTCGCTGAACGCTTGCGCAAAGCCTTTCCAAATTTTTCCTCAGACCAAGTTAAGCCGCAAACATACTGCGTGACTGTCTCCTTTAAGGGTACAGGGCTTGACGTTGATGTGGTGCCTATTCTCTATCACGGCGACCCAGACTGGTACGGTGATTTGGTTAGCCAGGAAGACGGATCCTATCTTGAAACCAACATCCCAAGGCATATCGAATTTATCCGCAAACGCAAACAGGCAAACGATGTGCATTTTGCCCAAGTGGTCCGGTTGATCAAATTCTGGATCCGGAAAATGAAGCAGGAAGACCCAAACTTCCGCTTTAAATCCTTTATGGCCGAACTGATTCTCGCGCATCTAGCTGATGAGGGGCATGATTTCTCAGACTATCCTGACGCTCTCCAACATTTCTTCACCTATCTTGCGCGCACTAATCTTCGTGAACGAATCGTATTTGAGGATTACTATAAGGCATCGGAAGTCGATTCGTTTCCTGAACCGATTCAAATTATCGATCCGGTCAATGCGGAGAATAATGCCAGCCGGCTTTATACCGCCGGTCAGGCAGACGCTATTGCTGCTGCAGCCCTTGATGCTGGCGATGCCATTGATGCAGCGCTTTATGCTCCGACGAAACAACTAACCGTTCAATACTGGCAGCGGGTCTTTGGATCCACGTTCCAGGTGTGAGGAACTAAATGACTTACGTTTTAACCATGGCTGAAACCAAAACCTTCACGATCACTCATGCACGGCATATGGGTGCTAAAGTCGCGACCGACCTTAAACGTCTGCAGCGTCTTTATGGCAAGCCCAATGATAGCGAGATCGCCGAATACGAGGCAGAAGTGATCGCCTTTCTCAAGGCCGGTTATTTAGGAGAGGTAACTTACGGTTTTAAGCGGAATGGAACGTATATTGAGCCGACGATCAAATACACCGCGCTTGATTTAGCGGGGGCTGCGGCTAACGATGATGATCCGGGCCGTATTCGTCCGGGTGCGGATGTTAGCGGGGCCGTCTTTGCTAGTTATCTAACCTATAGCGATGAATGGCACCAATTGTCCGACCGGGAAAAGGAGGATTTCAGAGACAACTTGCCCTTTTCTCGCACCTCAGCGTCCGCGCCCAGCTTTAACGGCTATCTCTCCAGTGACCGTACGTATTCAGCCGGTGGTAAAGCCATAAGCCGCGCAAGTCTGAGGAGCTATTAACGATGAATGGCCCAACGATCGATGAACTTTTTGAGCGGCGTATAATTTACCCAGATTTTGAGCCGCGGGAACGGCTTGCGCGCCTTGTAGGTCTTGACGGACACAAAGCCCGCCTTTCGAAAATGATGGGACTTTTAATTAATCCACACGGCCTGCAGAGTTGGTCCGAAAAACATCATCCTGGCGCAAAATCCATTATGGACACTGTGTTGCGCCGGCCGCCTC
>JANQLI010000369.1 GCA_028280675.1 Alphaproteobacteria bacterium | reverse complement strand
AGCATCACCGTGACGCTGACCCTACCTTTACTTTGGTTCAATGGCGACTGGCTGCGTAATCTCGGTGGTGGCGTTTGACTAAGATCTTGTTTGTGTGCACCGGTAATATTTTCCGCAGTGTAACGGCGGAATACGCGTTGAAAGCCGCGCTGAAAGAGCCCACTGTGATATCGATCTCATCCGCTGGGACGATGGATGCGCCCGGCTATGTTGTGCGGGACGATGTTGCCGCTTATCTCGCAAAGAAGGGATTGGACGTTTCTTCACATGCACGACGCACACTGACACCGGACATTTTGGGCAGATCTGATGTCGTGATTTCCATGAGTACGGATCATCAAGAGATCCTTGAGCGGGACTATGGATTAAGGACGCTTCTTTACACGGAGGCGTGCGGCGGAGCACCAGAACCTCTTCTCGATGTTGATGACCTGTTTGCGCCGCATGAACGTCATTCCCGCAAAGCTCAGTTGCACATTTACAAGATCATCGATCAAATCGTTGATCAATCTCATTTGTTGGCGCGCAGACTAACGGCTGGCTGGCCGCATCAGCCGGCATAAGTTGCATCGCTTATCGTTAAGAAACATATCGGACCAGGTGCTCGATCACCGTTCGCGTGAGCGACAAATGCGAACGCAGAAAAACTGCACACTTCTTAGTCCGGTATTAAATTTGCCGAATGCATTGTAGATCATGTGATGGGCTGAAGAGACGCATGAAAGTGCGTCTTCATTGCTCGTTTCTTGTTCTTTTCAAGCTGCCCAATTGGTGTCAGGTTTTCCGTGTGCCGCCCAACAAGAATGTGGATGAAATAATGGGAAAAGTTGACGGCAAGATTGCGCTCGTTACCGGTGCTGCAATGGGATTGGGCGAAGCCGATGCGCGTTTGCTCACTGCGGAAGGGGCCCGTGTGATCATGACAGATATTGATGATGAACGCGGACAAGCGGTTGCCGAAGAAATCGGTGCCGATTATGTGCATCAGGACGTTGCGGAAGAAACAAGCTGGCAAGACCTGATGGCCCATGTCGGCAGAACGCATGATCGCCTCGACATTCTGGTCAACAATGCGGGGATATCAATCATCGCCGACATAGAAACGATGACGACAGCGCAGTGGCACCGAACCTTGGGTGTCCATCTGGACGGCACCTATTTCGGATGCCGCTATGCGTTGCCGCTGATGAAGAAACGGGGCGGTTCGATTATCAACATGTCCTCAATTGTCGCTTTGCAGGGTGCGGCGGAATATTTCTCGTATTCCGCCGCAAAGGGAGCGATCCGTAGCCTGACAAAATCCGTCGCCGCACATTGTCAATCAAAAGGTTACGCCATTCGCTGTAACTCGGTCCATCCGGGGCTCATCAACACGGCGATGGCGCATGCGGCGTTGGAGCACGGGTCCGGTCTTAAGTTTAACGAAGCCGAGGATCAAGAAGCATTGCGGCTGCAGCTTGGACTAGGCGAGCCCAACGATATTGCGAATATGGTCCTATTCCTCGCGTCGGATGACGCCAAGTTCGTCAACGCGGCCGAATTGGTTGTCGACAATGGGGCGACGACCATTATGCAGGCACGCTGATTCAGAATGCGAGCTTACTTGTGGACGGCCTCAAGCCGATGGCCGTCCAGATCGATCACAAAAGCAGCGTAGTATGTCGGTCCGTAATGCGTGCGCGGTCCGGGCGCACCATTATCTCTTGCACCTTGTTTGAGTGCGGCAGCGTGGAACGCGTCAACAGCGTTTCTTGTTGGGGCGGTCAGGGCGAGATGAAACCCTTCTCCCGCAGCAACCGCAGGCGCTGCAACTTTCAAACAGAGCTTGTCTTTCCCGTCTTCAACACCGTATCCAATCGCCGTGTCGGTCACGAAGACGCAGCGATAGCCAAGTGGCTCCAATGCAGCGTGGTAGAGCCGCTTGGATTGGCTCAAGTTTGAGATGGGCAATGAAATGTGATGCAGCATGGCTTTTACAGCGAAGTGATTTCGTTTGTGATGTTCTAGAAAGAAGAGTGATGAAACGCCATTGATCTCGTGAAAGCTGTCCGCATGCTACCGCAGTTGAAGATCGAGATCGGATTTGAGTGTGACGAAGCGCCAGCCCCTTGCAAGATAAAAGCCTGGAGAGTCATTGATATCGGCAAGTTGTGGTAGCGCCCGTGTCAGTGTGTTTGTGGTTTTCTAAGGTCGTTTAGTAACTTAAGCAAAATAGCCGCCGGTCAATCGCCATTTCAGTTTATGGACTGAATGTTAACGAGGCATCTCTCACGGCGAGCTGGTCGGCCATACGAAGCTTCACTAGACCCGCATTCACAAAGACCGACAAATGTCTTCGGACAACGAGACGTTAATTCTTCAAGTGTAGAACTGACTGAAGAGAGGGTGCAAGAATGGCGCAAGATACCTTGAATGGTGCATCAGGGAATATAGCGCAAGATACACGCGTGGATGAACTGGTCGCGCGCGTGAAGCGTTGCAATCAAGAGTTAGATCGGCTCTTAGAGGTGCAGTCACTTCCAGCAATGCGGCTGGAAGAGTTTCTACAAGAAGTCTGCTGTACGGCAAGTCGGATGCTGGCCCTTGCGCGCGTCAGTGTGTGGGTGTTCACCGATGATCGAGATGCTTTACGCTGTCTGAACTTGTACTTGAATGAGGACGATCGTCATGTGCACGGCGGAACAACACCACATGATGCGCCGCCCGGCTATTTCGACGCCTTGGCTTCATCCCGTGTGGTTGATGTGCGAGATGCAAGGGACGACCCGCGTACCCGAGAGTTCACAGAAACTTACCTGCGGCCTCTCAACGTCTTTTCGGTGATGGGCGCTCAGATCCCGACCGCAATTGGTTTGCACGGCGTGATTTGTTGCGAAAGCACCGGCGCTGCGCGCGCATGGCGGGCCGATGAAGCTCCGTTTCTTGCGTCGCTTGCTGCGCTTGTTGGCCTCGCGTGTGAACGTGCTGACCGCGCGCGCATTTCGAG
>JANQLI010000326.1 GCA_028280675.1 Alphaproteobacteria bacterium | reverse complement strand
ACATGCCAAAGGGCTCCCCTGTGAGGTCTGCCCGAAAAGTCGCGACAATGATATTGGGTGGGGTGCCAATCAAAGTCATGAGCCCGCCCAAGATCGACCCAAAAGCGAGCGGCATAAGGATAATTGCTGGGGAGCGATCTCTTTCAGCGCATGATGCAAGCGCCACAGGCAGCATAACCGCAATCGCCCCAACATTATTCATAAACGCAGACGCCACGGCGCACACGCCTGATAAGGCGATGATGTGCACAACTTGATTGTGGGTGTAAGGCGTGATGAACTTTGTAATGACGGTGATGATGCCGGAATTATTCAGCGCACGGCTGATCACCAAGACAGCAGCAACGGTGATCACAGCCGGGTGGCCAAACCCTTGCAGCGCTTCCGTTGGGGACACCAGACCGGCAAAGGTCACCACCACCAAGGCAGTGAGAGCCACGAGGTCATAGCGCCACTTTCCCCAGACGAATAAACCGAGGCTTCCTAATAAAACCCCAAATGCGATCATTTGATCGACAGACATACACGTTTCCTCATCTTATCGAATCAAAAGACTAGCACACTGTGCGCAGAGGTCTAAACGACACCACCCCACACACAAGGCGCAGGGTGGTGTTTTAAAATATGGTCTTTGGGGTTATTCGACGGTGACCGTCACGGCTGCACCAGTGGCGTCTTCACTGTCCCACGAGCTGCCGACAGCGGCATCCTCGGGAAGCGGAACGCAGTTCGACTCGCCCGTGCTGCGCGTGGTGCACAGTTCGCCATTTTCAGCGGTCCACGTTCCTGAGATACCGCTATCCGAAGTATAGGTGCCGTCTGCGGCCATGGTGACCCGCATGGTGCCATTGGCGCCTGAGACGACAAGGGTGTTGCCAATAATATTCTCCATCGCCCCCGCGATTGCGGCTGTTGAAAATAGGGCTGTGCCAAGTCCAAGTGCTGCCAAACGTTTTTTCATCGATTAGGATCTCCTCTCTCACATTCCCGCGAAACCCGCGGCGAGTTTATCCCAAGGAAAGGGTGATCGTCTATGACGATGGTGCCGTCGGTTTGACAAACTTTATTTGTCCGGGTCCGCACGATCGAAAATGTCGGTGAGGCTCACATCCCCACTTCCTGGTTGTAAGGGCTGTTGCTGCGAGTCGTGCGGCGCCCAGCCAGTCATGGTGAGGATTGCGAATGTTGCGGTCACGCGCCCATCATCACGGCTGAAACGCTCTTGATAAATCTCACACATGCGTAAAAACGTGCTGCGGCGGGAAAAAGATTTACGCCGCTCACGGAGGATATTTGTTTCTCCCATGCCGCGCAATTCGGCAAGCAGCTTTAAGGGGTGTGCATAGGATACTGTGACAAGATCGGTGTCAATCACAGGAAGCGCAAATCCCGCACGTTGCAGCAAACTGCCCATATCCTGCACTGTTGCGAATGGCGACACATGTGGGCTCGCGCCGCCTTCCAGTTCGGCTTCTGCTTGTAGAAAGGCCTGGCGCAGTTCTGTCAGTGTATCGCCCCCAAACAAGGTCGCCAAAAATAAGCCGTCCGGTTTGAGGGCGCGCTGAATCTGGATCAGTAATCCGGGAAGGTCATTCACATGATGCAGAGACAGAATAGACGTGATTAAGTTTTGAGACTGTGGATCAAGCGCGAGCGCACTCTTCCCTACCGGTTGCGCAATGCATGTGATGTTTTCAATCTGGTGTGACGTTTGCAAGTCTGCAAGGCGCTGTGTAAAAAACGCGCTATGGATTCCCACATGGCTCACGTTCTCAAAAGTACGCTGTATCAGCGTTAGGCGCTCGGCCATGTCATGCGCTGCGCGTTGCACAAGAAAGTCATGATCCGATAAACGCGCATGCGCCCGGGCGCGATGTTGCGCCAAAGCGTCTTCGTCAAAAATGCGTAACGGATCACTCATCTGTGCTATAGCAGTTCCTGAATATAGATGATGTCTGCATTCCTTTAGACAAGTGTGAGGGGCCTGTGAAGGGACTTCAGCGCATTGGCCGATCTTGGCTAGATGTTATTTTGCCGCCGCAATGCCCGATTTCTGGCGAAGTGGTTGGCGAACGCGGACAAATTCACCCTGATGTTTGGTCTGATGTGCATTTTCTTGATGGGGCTGTCTGCGAGTCCTGCGGTGTCCCCTTCCCTTATGATCCGGGTGAGGGGGCATGGTGTACATCCTGCCTCACCTATCCACCGGCGTATGATCAGGCGCGTGCGGTGATGGTCTATGATGATGTGAGTCGCGGCATGGTGCTCTCTCTCAAACATGGTGATCGCACCGATGGTCTTTGCACTTACGCTGTATGGATGGCTCGGGTGGGGGCGGATCTTTTACGTAATGCTGATGTGATTGCGCCGGTGCCGCTGCATCGGAGCCGGCTTTGGATACGGCGATTTAATCAATCTGCGCTTTTGGCGGGGGCCTTGGCAAAAGAGGCTGCTGTCCCAGTTGTGCAGGACCTGCTTCTACGGACGCGGGCGACGCCAAGCCAACATGGCAAGAATTGGAAAGACCGCCGGACTAATGTCGCCCGTGCCTTTCGTGTGAACGGGCGTTGGCAAGGTCATGTCAGCCGGAGTCGCGTGGTATTGGTTGATGACGTGATGACCACTGGCGCGACGGTGAACGCCTGCGCCAAGGCGCTCAAAGCTGCGGGGGTGGCCCATGTCAATATCCTTACTCTGGCGCGGGTTGTCCGCCCGGCCCATCTTCCTATATAAGGCCTATCTCCCTACTCTTATGAGGGATGTAAAGGATTGGATGTATGTCACAAGTGACGATTTATACCCGCGATTTTTGCGGTTTCAGTGTTGCGGCGAAAAACCTGTTGGATCAAAAAGGGGTGCCCTACGAAGAGATCAACGCAACGGGGAATGCTGCATTGCGCGCGGAGATGAATGAGCGCACAGGCGGGAACACGTTTCCGCAGGTGATCATTAATGGTCAGCCGACGGGTGGCTGCACCGAGCTCTTTGCGCTGGAGGAAAGCGGAGATTTAGATCGCATGCTGCGTGACGAACTGGAGGCTGCAGACGCAGATGGCTGAGCCGCGCTTTCGTGCTGCATGTGTTCAGCTTTGTTCTGGGAAGGACATCGCGCAAAATATTGCGGATGCCTCGGGGCTGATTCTCAAAGCGGCCGCAGATGGCGCACAGTTCATCTCTACTCCCGAAACGACCCACTTTATGGACCTGAGCTCGAAAGGCGCTTTCGCAAACACCGTGGCGCAGGATGAAGATCCAGGGGTGGCCGCATTCGCCGCTTTGGCGGCAGACCTGAACATTTGGCTGCATATTGGCTCACTCGCCATACGCATAGCAGAAGACAAGATTGCTAACCGCGCCTTTGTCTTTGCACCCGATGGATCGATCACCGCAACCTATGACAAGGTGCATATGTTCGATGTGGATTTGGCCGACGGTGAGTCGTACCGCGAATCGAAAAATTATCAGGCCGGTGAAGAGGCCGTGCTTGTCGAACTGCCGTGGGCGCGTCTCGGCCTGGCAATTTGTTATGACCTGCGCTTTCCGTATCTTTTCCGCGCGCTCGCCCATGCGGGGGCGAACATTCTTGTGCTTCCGGCTGCCTTCACGCAAAAAACCGGCGAGGCTCACTGGCATGCTTTGCTCAAGGCCCGTGCGATTGAAAACGGGTCCTTTGTCCTTGCGGCTGCGCAAGGCGGCAAACATGATGATGGCCGCCGGACCTATGGCCATAGTTTGATCATCAGTCCTTGGGGCGAGATTTTGGCTGAAGCGGGCGTAGAGCCTGGCGTGATTTCGGCGGAAATTGACCTCTCTGCGGTCAGTCAAGCCCGTGCCGCCGTTCCCTCCCTGCAACATGACCGGGATATTCACCTCAAAAACGCCTAAAATCTGTTCACATGAGATGATCCATGGTAATCGGGCGCGCATATGCCGATATAGTAGTTACTTGTTGTTAACAAAGGTACGGGACTTTGAACCCGTGACCGAACGGTTTTATGGAGACAATGGCAGCGTATGATCGTGTTCCAGCTCATATGTGATAATGGCCATGACTTTGAGGGCTGGTTTCAAAGCGGTGAGGCTTTCGAGCAGCAATCCGCCGCCGGTGAAATCGAGTGCCCGCATTGTGCGTCCCGTCATGTCACCAAAGGTATTATGTCTCCCAATGTCGCCACCAAAGGGGCGATCACCACGTCCTCCGAGCGGGAAGACAAACAGCAAGTGTTCCGCACCAAGATGATGGAAATGGCCACAGCCATGCGTGAGCAAGTCGAAAAGACCTGCGATAATGTTGGCAGTGACTTTCCTGAAGAGGCGCGCCGCATTCATTACGGCGAAGCGCCTGAACGCGGCATCTATGGTGAAGCCAGTGCTGATGAAACCGCCGAGCTGCTTGATGAAGGGATTGACGTCATGCCGCTTCCCGGCAAGCCGAAGAAAGAGGCCAACTAGCTATTTGGTTTGATAGTGAGCGCATAATTCACGCTGGCATCATCGGAAAACCCCCAACGTGTGGTGAAGGGATTATAGACAAAACCCGTCGCTGCACTGATCTCCACATTTTCATCCACTAGGGCTGCTGCGATTTCTTCCGGCTTTACGAACTTGCTGTGGTCATGTGTGCCTTGCGGAACCCATTTCAAAATATATTCCGCAGCAATGATCGCGAGGGCATAAGACTTTGCCGTGCGATTGATCGTTGAAACAATGAAAAGTCCCTCTGGTTTGACCAGTTTCAGGCATGAGGTGAGAAACAATTTGACGTCCGCCACATGCTCGAC
>JANQLI010000185.1 GCA_028280675.1 Alphaproteobacteria bacterium | reverse complement strand
GAGCTTATATGCTCAAAGTGTATAACTACATGGCAGTCGGTGTCGGCTTGACCGGTGTTATTGCGTACCTCACCGCACAATCACCAGAACTGCTTGGGCTCATTTACGGCACACCTTTGCAGTGGGTGGTCATGCTCGCCCCGCTTGGTCTTGTGTTCTTTATGAGCTTCCGTATTGAGAAAATGAGTGCTGCGGGGGCGCAAACCACCTTCTGGATTTTTGCCTCCTTGATGGGGCTCAGTCTTTCATACATCTTCTTGGCTTATACGGGCGCGAGTATTGCGCGCACATTCTTTATCACCGCCGCCATGTTCGGTTCCATGAGCCTTTGGGGATACACCACGAAGCGGGACTTGTCAGGAATGGGGTCCTTCCTCTTCATGGGCTTGATCGGTTTGATTATTGCGATGTTGGTGAACCTCTTTATGCAATCGACCGCGCTTGATTTCGCGATTTCCGTGATTGGTGTTTTGATCTTCACAGGTCTGACGGCATGGGATACGCAGAAAATCAAAATGATGTATGTCGAAGGAGAGCATGCGGATACAGCGACCAAAAAAGCAATCTATGGGGCGCTGAACCTCTACCTCGATTTCATCAATCTCTTCCTCTTCTTGCTGCGCTTCTTAGGGGCTTCGCGCGACTAAGGCAGAGTTGCTTTTCAAGAAAAAACCCCCGCTATTGCTTCGGGGGTTTTTTATTTTTTCTCTTAGTCGATGACTTTCAGGGTTTTGCGGTGAAGGATACGCAAGACCTTCGCCAGCTCATGACCGCGTTTCAAAATATGCCCTGAGGCCGTGACGATCGCATAGGCGCCTTGGCGTTTGGCGAGCTTTGGATTTTTTTCGATGCGGTAAAGCGGTATCTCACTGGCACGGCGAAAAATGCTGAAGATAGCGACATCTTTGAGATGATCAATGGCGTAATCCTTCCATAAACCATGGGACACCCCATATCCGTATGCGGTTAGAATGGCATTAAGCTCACGGCGGTTAAAGGATGTGTGGTATGTGCGCTGCCCTCGCCCTTGTGCGGGACCCGTGCGGGTCAGCGCCAGGGACTGTGCGTCCCCATCAAGCTCCGAAATTGTGCTTTTTGACTTCATACGCCTTCAAGGATTCCCTTTTTTACCATGAATTGCAAGGGGGCAATTAGCGCTTGCGACAGAGGGTGACGCCATCGCCAATGACCGTCATACAGAGGTCAACCCGCTCATCATTTGCGATTTTTTCATTTAGGTCACGAATGCTTTGCGTATCCTCTGAAATATCATCTTTGTCGATCACAGCACCGCCCCACAACACATTATCTATCAAAATCAATCCGCCTTCCCGCAGAAGCGTTAGGCACTTTTCATAATAGATGTCGTAATTGGTTTTATCCGCATCAATGAATGCGAGATCAAACAATGTTTGCGGAGAAATATTT
Organism: Alphaproteobacteria bacterium; assembly: GCA_028280675.1. Lineage (GTDB taxonomy): Bacteria > Pseudomonadota > Alphaproteobacteria > SMXP01 > SMXP01 > JANQLI01. Next base: position 7,308 of record JANQLI010000185.1, on the reverse strand, counting down.
GCGATAAGTTGGTCGAGCGTGTCTCCGGCTGGACCTATAATAGGGGTGATCTTATGCGATACGCCTGCTGCGCTCCAATACCCATTCGCTTTGGTCATGTGTTCTTTGCTGATGTCGCATGCTGTGATGCGGGCATTCTCTGAGAGCGCAAGCGCAAAGCTTAACGTGCTGTACCCTGTAAAGGTGCCGATCTCAATGATACGCTTTGCGTTTATGGACTGTGCCAGCAATGCCATAAAGGCGCCTTGCTCAGGTGAGATTTGCATATTGGGAAATTCTTCATTGGCCTGAGTCTCTTCTCGGCATTTCGCAAGCACTGGGTGCTCGCGCACCCCATAGGTTTGCACATAGGACACCAGGTCATCATTGGCGGTAATGCTACGGCTCATCGTCTCTACTTTCGTGGTTCATTTCAGCTCTCTGAATGAAGCTTAAGGGATTACACAAAAATGCCCAAGTTCAGCCTTTGGGCCGCCCTAAACATCCCCCATATTCATATCGTTGGCTCGGCCCGGTCTGAAGAAGGAACCGGAATTTAACAGCCCCCCAGCCCCTCGGCTTCTTTGAGGATCGGGCCACTTCCAACATAACGAGGATAAGAGCCCGCATGCATAAAGCGACATGAGAGATATGATGCTTGTGAAACCGAAACCCAAAACCGTTCTTGAGCGCCCCGTCTGGCGGGACGGCGCGTGTGGCGCGGTCAAGACCTATCTCTCGGCGCCTTACGGGTCGGGCTTTGTGGAATATCTCACGCCAGATGAATATGTGGATGACGCTCACGCTATTCCGACGGATGAGAGGGCCGAGGGCAACACCCGCGGCCAATCCCGTATGCCAGAAGACGCCTAAACGCGTCATGTGATCCTGAAAAGAGGGGGTATCGCCTCTTGACCCTGCCTCACATCCTTCCTACCTAAAGCCCAAAATCGGTCCCCACGGGACACGGCGTATCAGAAAGGGCGAATCTTGTGAGCGATAAGACGACTGGCGAACCGCATGAATTTCAGGCGGAGGTGTCCCGCATTCTGCATTTGATGGTGCATTCGGTGTATTCCGAAAAAGAGGTGTTTTTGCGTGAGTTAATCTCGAATGCCTCGGATGCCTGTGACAAGCTGCGTTACCTGTCCCTCACCAATCCGGATCTGATTGGTGAAGAGTCTGCGTTTCGTATTCATGTCAGCGTTGATAAAGACATGCGCGTCATTCGCGTCTCTGACAATGGTGTTGGCATGTCGCGCGAGGAATTAATCGATAATCTTGGGACCATTGCGAAATCGGGGACAGGGCAATTCCTTGAGCAGCTCTCCGGTGATACGGCGCATGATTCACAATTGATTGGCCAATTCGGCGTCGGCTTTTATGCGGCATTTATGGTGGCAGATCGGGTGGATGTGATTAGCCGTAAAGCAGGCGAAGACGCCGTGTCGTCCTGGAGCTCACAAGGGGAAGGCACGTTTGAAGTCGGTGAAGTGGATACTGCCGATGACCTTCTTGATGGACGTGGCACGACGATCACCTTGCATATGCGCGACGGCGAAGACGAATTTTTAGATCCTTTCCGCCTTCAGGGAATCATCAAGACCTACTCGGATCATGTCGCTATCCCGATTTATGTGGAAGATGTCGCGGCTGAAACGTCTGAAGAGGAAGAAGCAAAAGACAATAGCCCAGTCAATTCAGCGAATGCGCTTTGGGCGCGATCCAAATCAGACATCACCGCAGATCAATATAAAGAATTTTATCATCATGTGGGGCATGTCTTTGATGATCCCAGCATGACCATCCATTACAAAGCCGAAGGACGTCACGAATACAGTGTGCTTCTGTTTGTGCCGACCGAGCGGCCGATGGATCTTTTCGACCCGCAGCGCCAAACACGTGTGAAACTTTATGTGAAAAAAGTTTTCATCACTGATGATGCCCATTTGCTGCCGGGCTATTTGCGGTTTGTGCGTGGCATTGTCGATTCCGAAGACATGCCCTTGAACATCAGTCGTGAAATGCTGCAAAACAATCCGATTGTCACCAGTATCCGCAATGCCCTCACGAAGCGCGTGTTGAATGAACTCAAAAAGCAAAGCGAAAAAGATGCGGATGCGTTTGCCAAAACCTGGGACACATTTGGTCCTGTCTTGAAAGAAGGCCTTTACGAAGACTTCGAGCGGCAAGAGACGTTGCTTGACATCGCACGGTTTAAAACAACGCAAGGTGATGAGCTACGCTCTCTGAAAGATTATGTCGCCGATATGAAAGAGAACCAAACGGCGATCTATTATATCCAGGGTGATGATCCGGCTGCGGTTGCCCGTAGCCCGCAACTCGAAGGTTATCAAGCGCGCGGTCTTGAAGTGTTGCTGCTCTCTGATCCTGTCGATGCGTTCTGGACGGCGAATGTGCCGGGATATGAGGGCAAACCGTTTAAATCGGTGGCGCAAGGGGCAGCCGATCTCGATCTTCTGCCGAAAGAAGACAAAGACGACACAGATAAAGATGCAACACCGTCGGACGATTCGGCCATCGATGCTTTCATCGCGCTTCTCAAAACTTCTCTCGAAGGGGCGGTGGCCGATGTGCAGCGTTCGGACCGTTTGACCGATAGTCCCGTTTGTTTGGTGGCGGGGGAAGGGGCGCTCAACCCTTATATGGAGCGTATGCTCGCGGCGAGTAAGGGCGGCGAGACAGGCGATCTTCTTGTGACCCGCACGTTAGAGATCAACCCAGACCATGCGTTGATCAAAGCACTAGCCGCCAAAGCCAAAGACGGTGTGTCCGAAGACCTCGAAGACGCCGCGCACTTGTTGCTTGATCAAGCGCGGATCATTGAAGGGGAAAGTGTGGTCGATACGGCGGACTTTGCCGCGCGTATGGTGAAGGTGCTGAGTCGGTCTGTTTAGACTCTCGGTGTCATCTTCGGCCTAGCATAACTTCTAAAAGTTATGCGCAGGACCGGAGATCCAGGAGTTTCAACGTATAAATATGTTGCGAGTCATAGATCCCCGGTGCTTCGCGCCCAACTTAAAGCGTTGTGCGCTTGCCCGAGGATGACACTGTGACAGTGCTTAGCTAGAAAACGCCACATCAATACGTTGGGCGCCGATGATTTCGCCGGTCACATCATCTTGCACGATGACTGCGCAGCCATCGACGGATTTGTTTTGTAAGGGTGCAAGCGAATGGGTGAAGTCTGTACCGGCGCCATTATACTCACCGAGTCTCATCAAGCCATCGACAACATTGGAATAAGCAATCGTTTTACCGCGGTTTTCGCCGCGCTCAATTGAAACTGAATGCATGCCTTGGTGAAATGGCACGATCCAAACGGTGGCATCTATGGTCGATCCGATTGATGATGGCGCATCGCTGAGGGAAATCACAAGGTCATCGCCTGCAGCGGCGAGAGAAATATCAACTTTTTCATGATCATGTTGTAATTCATCCGCAATCGATTGCATCACCTTATTACGGCGGCTACCGACCACATTGATATGGCCGTTAATGACCATTTGCGGGGTATAGACTTGGCGTGTGCCGAGTGTGACGGCGTAATCCCGTTGCCGTTGGGTGTGATGCGGCGATGCGAACGTGTCGCGCCAGCCGAGATTGTCCCAATAATCGACCGGTAAGCTGAGAGCGATCACATTGTCTCGGTCAATCAGCTCACCAAGAATCTTATCGGCTGGTGGGCATGACGAACATCCCTGGCTAGTGAAGAGCTCCACAACGACTGGCGAGGAGACATCTTCGGCGCGAACATCAGATATATGGTTCTCGCTGATGAGTGCACTAAAGGCGAGCAAAAACGCTGCAAAAAAATATGGTAGAGAAGCGTGTGTCATCATCTCTACAATACTCAAGATCGCCGGTTTTGCGAGTCACGATGCGGTCACCACATCGTGAGATCGGTTAAATTTGTTTACGATGCTTTCGCCAAATTCCGCAGCACATAGTGCAGAATCCCGCCGCCAGCCCAGTAATCTAGCTCATCTTCCGTATCGATCCGGCACAGCACTTTGACCTCTTGGGTCTTGCCTTTTTTGTCGGTGATTTTCACGGTCACTTTTTTGCGAGGCTTCAATTTATCAAGCCCTTCAATGGTGATGGTTTCTGAGCCATCAAGGCCTAATGTGTTGCGATCCACCCCTTTCGGGAACTGAAGAGGCAATACACCCATGCCGATCAGATTGGAGCGGTGAATACGCTCAAAGCTTTCCACGATCACCGCCTTAACGCCAAGAAGCGTCGTGCCTTTGGCCGCCCAGTCACGGGATGAGCCCGTGCCATACTCTTTCCCGCCAATCACAACCAATTGCTTACCCTCTTTTTGATACTGCATGGCCGCATCATAGATCGACATCTCCTTGCCGCTTGGGTGATGGATGGTGACGCCCCCTTCTGTTCCCGGCACCATTTGGTTCTTGATGCGGATATTGGCAAAGGTGCCGCGCATCATCACTTCGTGGTTGCCGCGGCGCGAACCGTAAGAGTTAAAGTCGGCGACAGCGACTTTTTTGCTTTTGAGATATTCTCCCGCAGGACCGTCTTGTTTGATCGCGCCAGCCGGGCTGATGTGGTCTGTGGTGATGGAATCGCCAAACAGCCCTAGCACGCGCGCCTCAATAATATCGTCTGGCGCATCGGCGTCGAGTGATAACCCTTCAAAGTAGGGAGGATTTTGCACATAGGTGGATTTTTTATTCCACTGATAGGTCAGGCCCCCTTCGACTTTAATTTTGCGCCATTTGGTGTCGCCACGGAAAACATCTTTATAACGGTCGCGGAACATTTTTGATGTCACGCTGGCGCGCACTGTGTCTGCGACTTCTTTGTTGGTTGGCCAGATGTCTTTCAGATAAACCGGATTGCCTTTCTTATCCTCGCCAATCGCTTCTTTGGTGATGTCGATGGTCATCGACCCGGCAAGGGCATAAGCGACAACGAGTGGCGGTGAGGCAAGGTAGTTGGCTTTAATATCTGGGCCGATGCGGCCTTCGAAATTCCGGTTTCCGGAAAGGACGGATGTGGAGACGAGATCGCCTTTTTTGATCGCCTCAGAGAGTTCCGGCGCAAGCGGTCCAGAGTTCCCGATACACGTGGTGCACCCAAAACCGACAATATGAAAGCCGAGCTTATCGAGCTCTTTTTGGAGGCCTGCTTTTTTCAGGTAATCCGCAACCACTTGTGACCCAGGCGCGAGGGATGTTTTGACCCACGGTTTAACTTGCATACCAAGTTTAGCAGCCTTTTGCGCAACCAAACCGGCTGCGATCAACACATCTGGGTTCGATGTGTTGGTGCAGCTCGTAATGGACGCGATGAAAATATCGCCATGGGTGACGCTGTAATCTTGTCCTTTCACGTTGATGCTTTTTGTGTCGCCATCTTTGCCAAATTCTTTGTCCATAGCGGATGCAAATGCGCGTGCCCCATCCTTCAGCGCAACGCGGTCTTGCGGCCGCTTCGGTCCTGAAATGCTGGGCTCCACGGTTGCGAGATCTAAGGCTAATGTGTCGGTGAAGATCGGATCTGGCGTGCGCGTGGTGCGGAACATGCCTTGCGCACGGGCGTATTTTTCGACAAGCTCGACCTGTCCTTTGGTGCGGCCCGTGGCTTTAAGATACGTCAGCGTATCTTTGTCGATCGGGAAGAAACCGCACGTTGCGCCATATTCTGGCGCCATGTTGGCGATGGTCGCTTGATCTTCCAGCGAAAGGTTGTCGAGGCCAGGCCCGTAAAATTCCACGAACTTCCCAACGACCCCTTTTTTGCGCAACATTTCGACAATGGTCAGCACCATGTCGGTGGCTGTCACGCCTTCCGATGTTTTGCCGGTCAGTTTAAATCCGATCACTTCTGGGATCAGCATGGTGACGGGCTGGCCAAGCATCGCGGCTTCCGCTTCAATGCCGCCGACACCCCAACCAAGCACAGCCAACCCATTGACCATGGTGGTGTGACTGTCGGTCCCGACAAGAGTATCCGGATAGGCGAGATTGATCGTGCCTTTCTCAGTTTTGACTTTGGCGGACCATATGGTTTTTGCAAGGTGTTCCAGATTTACTTGGTGACAGATGCCGGTTCCTGGCGGCACGACGCGGAAATTATCAAAGGCTTCCGATCCCCAGCGTAAAAACTCATAGCGTTCGCCATTGCGCTCATATTCGAGATCAACATTTTGTTTGAACGCAGACTTGGTGCCGAAATGATCGATCATCACTGAATGGTCAATCACGAGATCAACGGGCACTTGCGGATTAATCTTCTTCGGATCGCCGCCAAGTTTTTCTGTGGCGTCGCGCATCGCAGCCAAATCAACAACTGCGGGCACGCCGGTAAAGTCTTGCATCAAGACACGGGCAGGACGATAAGCAATTTCTTGTTTGCTTTTGCGTGTTTTCAGCCAATCGGCCATGGCTTTGATGTTAGCGGTTGTTACTGTGCGCCCGTCTTCAAAGCGTAACAAATTTTCAAGCACGACTTTCAAAGAGAACGGCAAGCGATCAATGTCTTCAAAACCGTTTTGTTTGGCGAGTTGTTTCAGGCTGAAATAGTCGTAGGTTCTCGCGCCGACTTTGAATTTACGTCGGGTTTTAAGCGTGTCTTGACCGATGGTGCTCACAGGTGTGGTCCTTTCCCGTATCTAATCTGGCCGCTGCTCTTCTCTGCCCACAGACAAAACGATAACGGCGGCGAAATGCGTCTTTGATCCTCAAATGTCTAGCAGCCGCATATGACGGTGTGATCACGCCATGGGGTGACGCTGAGGAAGAGTCGGGTGTGTTTTATCCACATGATCTTCAAATGAAAAGGGGGCAGAGGGGATTTGTTGCCCGAGATGACCATTCCTCATAGCCTTTCATCCATTTTGCGGCTAATTTGTCGCAACTTCGGTGCATGGCACTACTCCTGATCACAACGTACGGCTCTTATTTTGACATCCTCAGCCTTTGCTTCTCCCGTTGACTCACTTTCCGTACATGATCTGACCTGTGTCAGGGGGGGGCGTCTGGTGCTTTCGGGTCTGTCACTTGAGGTTGCGGCGGCAGAAGCGCTGGTGATTCGTGGACCAAACGGGGTTGGGAAATCCACCTTGTTAAGGGTTCTCGCGGGTTTGGTCGATATTCGCACGGGGACGATAAGGGTCACTGGTGACGGGATTGAGGCGGATGCGCCTCTGAGCGAGTATGCCCATTACATTGGGCACTTGGATGCGGTGAAACCTAATTTTACTGTGCGCGAAAATTTACAGTTTTGGGCTGACTATTATGGCGCAGCAGAACGGGATCTTGCCCCGGCGTTGTCAGCCTT
>JANQLI010000168.1 GCA_028280675.1 Alphaproteobacteria bacterium | reverse complement strand
CCTGAGCGCGCCTATGCTCTCGGTTTTGTCCGCGCCTATGCTTCCTATCTGAACTTGGATGTCGATGACTGTCTGCACCGCTTTAAAAATGAAATGGCTGCGGATGCGCCAACCGCACCGAAAAGCGCTTTTTCCTTCCCTGAAGTGCGCGAGGAAGTGCGTCTTCCGCAGGGGTCCATGTTGATCATGGCTGTCCTGTTGGCCTTTGGTGTCTACGGTGGCTGGTATCTGTCTGTGAGTGCAGATCGCATGGTCACTGAGCGTGTGCCGCCCGTGCCGGACCGTTTGGCGGAAGCATCGGCAACCGTACCGGAAATAATCGCTGAAGATTCTGGCGAGGCCATTGGCGGTCCGAGCCTTGTTGTGCAAAACCCTGCTGACGAAAACGCCACCATTATTGGTGAGGCTGTAGCTGATGGTGAAACGCTCTCTCTCGGCGCCGCAGATCAGAGTATGCAAATTGTGGCTTTAGCGCCTGCTGACGCAGAGACCCTCAATACGGTGGAGCCGAATTCCGGCGGCCGCGCCTATGGCGATATTTTTGGCTCACCGCGGATTGTTCTGCGCGCCAAGTCAAAGGCGTGGCTGCGTGTGGAAGACGCTTCCAGTCAGGTTTTGATTCAGCAAGAAATGTTGCCGAATGATCTTTATTATGCCCCTGGGCAAATGGGATTGATCTTGAGCGTTCGTGATGCTGGTGCGTTTGAAGTGGTCTTAGACGGCGACGTGCAAGGGACGCTTGGCAAACCTGGACAGGTTTTGCCGTCGGTCTCTCTGGACCCAGATATGATTGGCCTTTTAGGCCTCAATCGGGCGCAATAACGCGATAAAATCAGAATGTTTTTTGAGAGAGTGTGGCTGCATCTTGTGGCCACACTATTTGTCGAGAATTCGATGCATTGATGACGGATTGATGCTATATGCTGGCGCGAAGTATGCGAAAGCCAATTTGATGAGTTTACGTCCCTATCGAGATATTTACCGCCGCGAGTGCCGCCAAATCCATGTCGGCTCTGTGCCTGTGGGCGGAGATGCGCCTATATCCGTGCAATCGATGACCAATACGCCGACAACGGATGTGGCGGCGACGGTTGCACAAATTCATCGTTTGGAAGAAGCCGGTGTGGACATTGTGCGGGTGTCCTGCCCAGATAAAGAGTCAAGTGCAGCCCTTCGTCAGATCGTTCCGCAAGTGACCGTTCCCATCGTTGCCGACATTCATTTCCATTATCAACGGGCCATCGAAGCGGCGGAAGCCGGTGCGGCGTGTTTGCGGATTAATCCCGGCAATATCGGCAGTGAAGAGCGTGTCAAAGACGTCATCCAAGCGGCAAAAGATCATGGTTGCGCGATGCGTATTGGCGTCAATGCGGGATCGCTGGAAAAAGAGCTTTTGGAACGCTATGGCGAACCGTGCCCCGAGGCGATGGTGGAAAGTGCGCTTGATCATGCGCGGATCTTGCAAGACCATGATTTTCACGAATTCAAAATTTCCGTCAAAGCATCTGATGTGTTTCTCACCGTTGCAGCGTATCATGCGCTGGCTGATGCGATTGATTGCCCCCTTCATCTCGGCATTACCGAAGCGGGCGGGTTTGTGTCTGGTTCGATTAAGTCCTCAATTGGTCTTGGGTCTCTTCTCTGGGCGGGGATTGGGGACACCATCCGTGTGTCGCTTTCGGCAGACCCGGTTGAAGAGGTCAAAGTCGGTTTTGAAATCCTCAAAGCGTTGAATCTGCGTCATCGCGGTGTGAATATCATTTCCTGCCCATCTTGTGCCCGGCAAGGATTTGATGTGATCGAAACCGTTGCCATTTTGGAAGAGCGTTTAGCCCATGTTTCGACACCGCTCACGGTCTCGATCATTGGCTGCGTGGTCAATGGTCCAGGGGAAGCGGCGCAAACCGATATTGGCTTCACCGGCGGCGGATCTGGGGCCGGCATGGTCTACATCTCAGGGGTGGCTGACCACAAGCTCGATAATGATAAAATGATTGATCATATTGTGGAATTGGTGGAAAAGCGTGCAGCAGAGATTGAAGCGGCCAATGCGTCTGCCTCTGCAGCCGAATAACGTTAATCTGAATTGATCTGCCTGTGATTTCGCAAAGCAAACTTGACAAGCTTCTCGACCGTTATGATGCGCTGCAATCGGAAATGTCATCTGATGTGGAGCCACAGCGTTTTGTCGAAATGTCAAAAGAATATGCGGAGCTGACACCGGTTGTGGAAGCGGTGAAAGCATTAATCGGCGCCAAACAAGAAGCGCAAGATTTAGCCGAGATGATCGCTGATCCCGATGGCGATGCGGAAATGACGGAATTGGCGGCAGCCGAGTTGGAAGAGTTAAAGTCTTCTATCCCTGACATGGAATCCAAACTGCAAATTTTGCTTCTGCCAAAAGACGCTGATGATGACCGTAACGCCATTTTAGAAGTCCGAGCAGGCACGGGGGGAGATGAAGCGGCGCTCTTTGCGGGCGATCTGTTTCGCATGTATCAGCGTTACGCAGATGCTCAAGGGTGGAAAGTTGAGGTTATGGAAGCCTCAGACGCCGATCTCGGTGGTTATAAAGAAGTGATTGCGACGATCAGCGGCAAAGGTGTGTTTGCGCGGCTAAAGTATGAATCCGGTGTGCACCGTGTGCAGCGCGTGCCGGAAACGGAAACCCAGGGCCGGGTGCATACATCTGCAGCCACCGTGGCTATTCTCCCCGAAGCAGAAGAGGTTGACATCGCCATTGATGAAAAAGATCTGCGCGTCGATGTGTTCCGCGCCAGCGGTCCAGGTGGGCAGTCCGTGAACACCACAGATAGCGCGGTCCGGATCACCCATTTGCCAACCGGCTTAGTGGTCTCGCAACAAGATGAAAAGTCGCAACATAAGAACCGTGCCAAAGCGATGAAGGTGCTGCGTGCGCGTCTTTATGAGCAAGAGCGGCAACGGGTCAACGCGGAACGTGCGGAAGATCGTAAAGGTCAAGTCGGGTCTGGCGATCGTTCTGAGCGCATTCGCACCTATAATTATCCGCAAGGGCGTGTCACCGACCACCGCATCAATTTGACTCTTTATAAACTCGATAAAGTGATCGCTGGTGAAGCCTTGGACGAAGTTATTGATCCGTTGATTGCGGATGATCAAGCGCAGCGTTTGGCGGACATGGAGCGAGACTGACTCCATGCTTATCTGTTGTCATTGCAGCGATTGAAGGCATAACCGATGACACCCGAAGGCCTGGTCACAATCGAGAAGATGTATCATGCGATTGCACAGCGTTTCGCTGCGCATGACATCAATACGCCGCGTCTTGATGCGCGTGTGTTGATGGGGCATGTGCTTGGGTGCGATCATGCCGGACTGATTTCTGAAAGCGCGCGTCTTTTATCGGCGCAAGAAAAGGCAGAGATTGAATCTCTTGTCCGCCGCCGTGAAGCTTATGAACCGGTCGCATATATTATCGGCACACGCGAGTTCTGGGGGTTAACATTTGAGGTGAATCCATCAACGTTGATTCCCCGCCCTGATAGTGAAACCCTGATCGAAGCCACCCTTGCCTATGTTCAA
>JANQLI010000166.1 GCA_028280675.1 Alphaproteobacteria bacterium | reverse complement strand
CATATATGGAGATGACAGCTTTAAGAATTGCGATTTTACCTTATTCCGGGGTGGTTCTTACTCTTCCGACTACGAGCGAAATCGGTCAGCGCATCGGGGTTGGCTGGAGGATGTCAGGCGTTCGAATATTGGCTTTAGGATAGCGAGGGAACTTTGATGATACTTCTGAAGATTTTATTTATTACAAAATCGGATAATAGTTGTCTGGTCCGGATTAACTTGAATGTTGGCCTGGTTACAATTCTTGCGTCGCTCGTATTTATGTCTTTAACGTCGCCAGCATCTGCGGGCCGAGAGATAATCTGTGAGAATGATTGGGATGAAACGTGTAACTTTAAAGATGGACCACATACAGTATCTGGTACATACGAAGGACCACATATAATGGATTCCGGAGAGGTATGGTCTAGAGCTAGAGATCAGGCAGTTCCAAAGCATGAGGCTATTTGCGGCCCCATGAATGCCCACTTTAATCGTGAGACATTGGAAGAAGATATAAAAACATGTGAGGTCATACAAAAGAAACTAGAGAACGACAATCAGGAAGACCCACCGCTCTTTCCACATTATTCTAAGTGTACTTCAACATGGACGGGATATTGCCTTGGCGTCATCAAAAACCCAAATCGCCAACCTCCTCCTCCACAAGAGAATATTGATCCAGACCAATTTAATACACATAGTCTCACTTTCCCTGACCTGAGCGACCGTATAAATGCGGCGACTGAAGAAGCAAGCTCACTTCAGGCAAAAAGATCCCAAAATCTAGATGGCGTTGAAAAACTGGCTGAAAACTTAGAAGGAATTCAACGCTGGATTGCCAGTCTAGCTAGTGCTGATGAAACCCTAGATGAGGAGTTTGAGGTAATCAAAGAGAAAGCAGAACGAAAAGCTTCAGAGGTTGCTGAGACTGCACGAAAACGTGCAGCAGAACGCCGAGAAAAATCTCTCAAAGCTGGATTAACTGTCAAAAATAATGGTTCGGGGAAATGTGGTTATATTGATTTTGAGGGTATTGAGGTCGTGCCAATTAAGAATGACTGGTGCAACGACAAGCCATCCAAAGGTTTTTACATCGTTTCTAATGGCGAAACTGGTTCCGTTTATGACATTTCCGGGAATCTAGTCTTGTCAGCACAGGGTAGTATTGGCGTAGGGGACAATGGGTTTACTGTTACAACAGGTAGTTGGAGCGATAGACCAAGTGGTTGTGACTCTTATTACTCTGGCACCTACTATGATGTTTATGATTTTCAGGGCAGAAAAATAAAAAGTAACCAGGAAACAAGGGAATATAACAGTGGTGGTATATGTCTTCACAATTAGTATGTACCGTTTAGCTCTCTAGGAGTGTTATGCTAAATAGTTTTAGAAATACGATTATCAGCGCTGGTGTTTTGGCGATAGCGGGTACTGTTGGGCTTCAATACCTCGGGTATCCTCTGCATAAGATCATGGACACGCCTTCAATTGAAGAATCCGGTGCTCTGATCGATGAGCTTCTCGTGAACCTTGAGAAAGGCGACTATGACGCTGTGCTTCAATCCATCATCAGGCTAGAAAGAATGCGGGGCGATTTCCCGGATGATTTGGTTAATATGAAAGTTTTATCGCTTTTGGAAACAGGTCAACCCGAAACTACAATAAAAACAGCATTTGACTCGTCTCCCTGACATTTCTGCTTTGTACAAGATGGGAGGTGTCCCCGCGTTATGACAAAATCATATAAAATGGTCTCGATCGACACTCTCCTCGAAATTATGGCGCAGCTTCGTGATCCAAACACAGGCTGTCCATGGGACGTCAAACAAAGCTTCGCCACCATCGCTCCTTATACGATTGAAGAAGCCTATGAGGTGGCGGACGCCATTGCCCAGAACGACATGGAGGAACTCAAAAATGAATTGGGCGACCTCCTGCTGCAAGTCGTGTTTCACGCACAGATGGCTAACGAAGATGGTCTTTTTGATTTTAACGATGTGGTCGCAGCCATCAGCGACAAGATGATCCGCCGTCATCCGCATGTGTTCGGTGACACGTCACGTGACGGTCTGAGCCCTGACGATGTGAAGCAAACGTGGGACGACATCAAAGAGGCGGAAAAGGCTGATAAAGGTGGTGCGGCTCAGCAGAGTATATTGGATGACATCCCCCTCGCCCTTCCCGCCTTAACGCGCGCCATCAAAATGCAAAACCGCGCGGCACGGGTTGGGTTTGATTGGCCGAGCACGGTTGAGGTGCTTGATAAATTGCAAGAGGAAATGCTTGAACTCTCGCAAGAACTGACCTCCAAAAACAAAGATGACAGTGCGGTCTTTGAAGAATTTGGCGATATGCTTTTTGTGTACGCCAATCTTGCCCGTCACCTTCATATTGACGCCGAAGCCGCTTTACGCGCCGCGAATGACAAGTTTAGTCGCCGTTTTGCAAAAATCGAACAATGGCTCGCGCAACAAGGCTCCTCTCCAGAAGCGTCCACACTTGATGAAATGGATGCGTTGTGGAACAAGGCCAAAGCTGAAGATAAACTTACGCAGTCATAAAACGTTTTTCATAACGGCCAAAGTCAGCCTCCGACATACGCACCTTTAAACGCACCTCACCGCCATCTGTGTCCTGACGCTCAAGAATATCCGCATGGGCGTAAAGCCACGCCAACGGCTCCCCTGCACTGGCGGGGAGATCGATTTCCATTTCTTTGTGTTGCTGACTAAAAATATCGTCCAAGAGGTGAAGAAACCGATCGACATATTCTCCGTTAAGGGCTGAGACCGGTAAGGTGTAATCAGCGGACGCATGCGTAAAATGCGGTTCGCTTTCGCTAATTGTGCCGTTTGGCAGTAAGGCGCGCTGTTCCGCGTTCAAGAGATCGATCTTGTTTTGCAGCTCGATCACCGGCGCCCTGCTCTCAGCCTCTCCATCGCTTAGCAAGTCTTCGAGGATCTGTGCGACATCTTCTTTTTGCGCCTCCGTATCGGGATCGGACATATCCCTCACATGCACAATCACGTCAGCAGCCACGACCTCTTCTAACGTGGCGCGAAATGCGGCGACCAATTGCGTCGGTAAGTTTGAGATAAAGCCCACCGTGTCAGAGAGAATAATCTTTATGCCGCTGGGTAAATCAAGCGCGCGCATGGTCGGATCGAGGGTCGCGAACAACAGGTCTTCAGCAAAAACGTCAGCGTCCGTCAAACGATTAAAGAGCGTGGATTTTCCGGCATTGGTGTAGCCGACCAAGGCCACGATAGGATACGGTACTTTCTTGCGTGCGCTGCGATGGAGTTTGCGTGTCCGGCGCACGGTCTCAAGCTCGCGTTTGAGTTTGGTGATTTTTTCAAGTAGGACGCGCCGATCCGCTTCAATCTGGGTTTCCCCTGGCCCCCCGAGGAAGCCGACACCACCGCGTTGCCGCTCCAAGTGAGTCCAGGAACGCACAAGACGGCTGCGTTGGTATGTGAGATGGGCCAGATCGACCTGTAACCGCCCCTCCTTCGTTGCGGCCCGTTCCCCGAAGATTTCAAGGATCAGAGCCGTGCGGTCGAGCACCTTGGCCTTCCAAGCCCGTTCGAGATTACGTTGCTGAACCGGACTGACCTGCGCATCAATGATGACAAGTTCAATGTCGCGGGCGCGGATCAAAGAGGCGATTTCGTCGACTTTGCCTTTGCCCAGCAGCGTACTGGGACGCGGCGCCTGACCGGTAATGATGTGGGCGTCGATAATCTCGAGATCAATCGCACGGGCTAAGCCGCACGCCTCCTCAAGACGCCGTTCGCTCGTGCGTTTTTTGCTCTGATGCGAAGAAGATGCTGCGTTTTCTGCGACAGACAGATCGCCATGCCGACGAAATGCAGGATGCAGGATCAACGCAGTGGTTTTTAGCTGATCAGTTGGTGTCACACAGCCCCCAAAACACAAATAGTCATGTGTATATGGCTGCTCAAAAGGTATTTTACCAGCGGATTATTCGGCTTCGGAGTCTTGCTCGTCCGCATCATCAAAGAGCTGAACGGGCCCGCCAGGCATGATCGTCGAAATTGCATGCTTATAGACCAGTTGCGATTGGCCGTCTCGTCGCAAAAGCACGCAAAAATTGTCAAACCATGAGATTGCCCCCTGTAATTTGACGCCATTCACCAGAAATACAGTGACAGGTGTTTTTGATTTTCGGACCGCATTGAGGAATGTATCTTGTAGATTTTGTTTTTTATCGCTTGGCACGGGGTTTGTCCCTTAACCGTTTATATTTATCGAAGGTACTCAAATACTTATATTTATAACTATAGTGCGATTATGCCCGAAAATACGACATTTTTTCGACTAGGTTTTGGCAAGATGAAGGTCAAAGCAAATACAAACATCCCATCAGCCATAGAACACTTGCGTAGTAAGAGATAATATATTCAGTGCTTTATTGAGTATTTCTCTCAAATTGGTTCATATCCAATGGCGATATTGACCGCTGACCTCTACACGTAAAACTTCATTACTGTCCGGTAAGCGATCACGCTTGTTGCTTATTGCATTGGCTGGTGACAGAGAGATGACAAGCGGCCTTTGATAGAAGCGCGCGCCCCTAACCTTCCCAGTAGAAGCGATTGAAAATGGGGAGAAGTGAGAGAATTTCAATACGCCCCACAATCATGGCGCCTGAAAGAATCCATTTCGCAAGTGGGCTGAAGCCCGCATAGGTCACGTCGTCAGGCGTCACATAATCCAAAATGGGCCCTGTATTGCTCAGCGTTGCAACAGAAACACTGAGCGCGGTATTGAAGTCATAGCCCAAGAGAGCAAAAGCCAACGCGACAATCCCGATCAACACCATGAAACACACAAAATAAATCCAGATATTGGTGTAGGTGGAGAGGTCGATCCCTTGCCCGTTATAACGCACCTGCGCGATGCTGTGGGGATGCGATAAACGGTTTAACTCCGCACGAAAGTGCCGTCCTAACAACAAAAAGCGGATGAGCTTTAGTCCCCCTGCCGTTGACATGGCCGACCCCCCAATCCAGACCATCGCGAGGATAATCGGAACGGGCACGCCTGACATAGGCTCACCCGCACCTATGGCGTAGCCTGTTGTTGTTAACAGTGAAGCGGCATTGAATAGCGATGAAAAGAAATGCCGAGAGGCATTTTTATCGCCAAGCGTTTGCGCAAATAAAATCACGCCGAAAAAAAGAATAAGGGCTAAGAGAAGCTTAAATTCCACATCTTTATTATAGGGTTTAAACGATCCCCTGAGACCGTCATGATGGAGAACAAGATTAAGTCCGCCGAGGATCATAAAAACGAAGACGACAAGTTCAGTTCCTGCCTTACCAAAATCCCCGAATGAGTCTGGGCGCGGCAGATACCCCCCTGTTGAAAGTGTGGAAAAGGCCAAACACAATGCTTCAAATGGGATAAGGCCGGACATCCAAATCAAGATAAAACACATTAAGGTCAATAAGGCGTATGTTGAAAACAGATAAAGCGTCACAGGGCGTAAACGCTCAAGAAGATAATGTCCCCTTTGTAATTTCACAGGTGGCCGCATAAGAGGCAACCCGCTGAGACTGAGAGCGGAAAAAATACCAACCGCCATCAAGATAGCGCCAAATCCGCCAAGCCATTGCAAAACAGAACGCCAGAGCAAGAGGGAACGATAGTCGAAAATCTCCGCACGGATCAGTGTCGCGCCTGTTGTCGTCAATGCAGATGTCGCTTCGAAATACGCGTCGCCAAATGTGCTGACAGCCCCTCCCATCAGCAAAGGGATCGCCGCAAAGACCGGTAAAACGTTCCAGGACAGAAGAATGAGAAAGACAGCTTCCCGCATCCCCGAGCGCCGCCGCATGTCACGCAACGCCAATATCAATCCGCCGCCGATAAACATCGTGAGAAGAAAGGTACTCAGAAAGGCAATGATATAGGGCGTTTCATCTGCTGTCACAGCAAGCAGAAGAGGCAAAATGGTCGCGCCGGATAAGGCCACCATAATGACGCCAAAAATATAGAATATGTTGGCAAAAGACATTGCAGAGAGAAAGCCTAAAAGAATTCTAGGCTCACGCGGAACAATTGCTCGACCTTCTGCACTTGTTCCCGCTCGGCAAAAATCACAACCCGATCCCCTTTTTGAATTTTGGTATCGCCGCGTGGTTTAATCACATCATCTTCGCGCAGGATAGCGCCAACCATGATGCCATCGGACAGACGCACATCGCTGAGCGGTTTCCCAACAAGCGGTGATGTTTCCAGCGCCTCCGCTTCGATCACTTCTGCAGCCCCTTGGCCGATGGAATGGACCCCTTTGATACGGCCGCGGCGCACATGCTGTAAGATCGTGGAGACAGTGGTTGCCCGTGGATCAATGAAGGCATCAATGCCAAGGCTCTCCGTCATGGGTCCATAGTCGCGATTATTGATTAAACACAAGGCCCTATTAGCCCCTTCCCGCTTTGCGATCAGACTCGAGAGAATATTAATATCGTCATTATTAGTGATGGAGAGGACAGCTTCAGTGTTATGAATACTGGCTTCTTTCAGAATGTCTTGATCTAAACCATCGCCATGTAAAACCACGGTGCGCGAGAGTTGATCCGAAATATACTCAGCGCGTTCTTTATTGGCTTCAATAATTTTCACTTTCACAGCAGGAAGTTTTTCAAGCTCCTGGGCGACAAAGAGTCCGATATTCCCGCCACCGATGATAATGACCCGCCGGGCTTCCTGTTCCTCATGGCCAAAAATGTCGAGGGTACGGCGAACATGATCGGCTTTAGCGATAAAGTAAACATTATCGCCGACATACATTTGATCTGAGCGATTAGGCACAAACAAATGCCCATCTCGTGAAATACCGGCGACAATCGCATTCAAATCTGGAAACAACTCTGTGAGCTGCCGTAGCGGTGTATTCACAACCGGACAATCTTCATCAAGATGCACACCGATGACTTTAATCATCTGGTTCGCAAAATTGATGGAGTCAAAGGAGCCTGGATTTGCCAAACGTTCGAGAATGGTTTTCCCGACCTCAAGTTCTGGCGAAATAATCACGTCAATGGGCATGTGCTCACGGCTAAATAAATCCTGGAACGCGGGATCAAGGTAACTCTGCGCACGCACGCGGGCGACCTTCAAAGGAACATTGAAGATTGAATGCGCAATCTGGGCAGCCACCATATTCACTTCATCAGAGAAGGTCACGGCGATCAGCATATCTGCTTCGCGCGCACCTGCCTGCTCAAGGACATCAGGATGCGACCCATGACCGAGCAAGGCTTGAACATCAAGAGTATCGGTTATGCGTTGGATAAGTTCAGGCGATTGGTCAATGACAGTGACTTCGTTTTTTTCTTCCGCGAGTTGTCGCGCAATAC
>JANQLI010000137.1 GCA_028280675.1 Alphaproteobacteria bacterium | reverse complement strand
TGCGGCCAATATCGATCACCGCGCGCCATTTGGCAAAACGTGCGCCGAGGTCATAGTATTCAGCCATCCGTTCCCGCAGGCCGTCCAATCCTTCAGTGACGGTTTCGCCAGGCGCATTGACCAAAGCTTTCGCGCCTTTATCGACTTTGATGCCTGGGATAGACCCAGCATCAGAGATGAGCTGTACGAGTGGTGTGCCATCAGCGGCTTTCTGGCGAATGGTCTCGTCAAACAAAATCACACCTGAGATATAGTTCTGCATCGCTTCGGTGGTGCGGAACAACATTTCGCGGTAATCGCGGCGGTTCTCTTCGGTTGATTCCACATTGATGGAATCGAAGCGTTTTTTAATGGTGCCGGAACTTTCATCCGCCGCCAAAATCCCTTTGCCAGGGGTCACCATGGCTTGTGCTATGTCTTGTAATGTCATCTCTATCTCTCCGTCATCCTGGAGTCCCGTTTAATGTACCGTTTTGCTGAGGGCTTTTACACCCGGCAGGTCTTTGCCCTCAAGCCATTCAAGAAATGCGCCGCCTGCTGTTGACACATACGTAAACTGATCGCCGACACCGGCATGATTTAACGCGGCAACTGTGTCTCCGCCACCGGCCACAGAGACAATCGCACCGGCTTGCGTCCGTTTCGCGACAGCGCGCGCTGCTGCATTGGTGCCATGCTCAAAAGGTGCGATTTCAAAGGCCCCCAAGGGTCCATTCCACACCACCGTCTTTGCATGGCCAAGCCGCGCTTCAATATCTGCGATGCTTTTCGTTCCAACATCAAGGATCATGTCGTCCGCATTGACATCAGATGTGCGAACAGTGCGGTTTGCGGCCCCCGCTTTCAGTTCGCTAGCCACAACCACGTCCGAAGGCAAAACGATCTCACAATCTGCGTCTGCTGCTTTGGACAATATATCACGCGCGGTATCGGCAAGGTCATGTTCGCAAAGGGATTTGCCAACATCCACGCCTTGCGCCGCCAGAAATGTATTGGCCATCCCGCCCCCAATGACTAATTGATCGACTTTGCTGACCAGATTGCCAAGCAGGTCCAGCTTTGTCGAGACCTTCGCACCACCAACAAAGGCGATCACGGGCCGTTCCGGTGACTCAAGCGCAGATGATAGCGCTTCGAGTTCCGCCTGCATGGACCGTCCTGCATAGCAGGGCAATAAATGCGCTAAGGCTTCGGTGCTGGCATGGGCGCGGTGGGCTGTAGAAAAGGCGTCATTCACATAAATATCGCCATTTGTCGCCAGCTCTTTGGCAAAGCCAAGATCATTGGCCTCTTCGCCTTTATAAAAGCGGACATTCTCAAGCAAAAGAACATGCCCATCAGCCATGGCGTTGATCGCGGCTTTTGCGTTCTCGCCGATACAATCATTGACAAAACTGACGGCATCCACATGTTCAAGTAACGCGGATTTGACCTGTTCCATGGAGTATTCGGGCTTAGCTTCGCCTTTTGGCCGCCCCATGTGAGACAGCAAAATGACCTTTGCGCCTTTGGCGCGAAGCTCGTTGATCGTTGGAAGAGCACGTATGATGCGTGTCGAATCTGAGACAATGCCATCTTGCAGCGGCACATTAAAGTCAACCCGAACCAGGACTCGTTGACCAGTGATGTCGCCAAGATCGTCGAGAGTTTGATACGCACTCATCTTGACTGTCCTTACTTGAGCAATTTGCCCATCGCAACGGCTGTGTCGGACATACGGTTTGCAAAGCCCCATTCATTGTCATACCAGCTCAGCACACGAACCAATTTGCCTTCCATGACAGCAGTCTGTGTTGAGTCAAACGTCGATGATGCGGCATTGTGGTTGAAGTCGATCGACACCAACGGGCCTTCATTGTATCCCAAGATACCTTTGAGTTTGCCTTTCGCAGCTTTCGCGATGGCGTCGTTGATTTCTTCAACAGATGTTTTGCGCTTTGCCGTAAACGTAAGGTCGATCATTGAGACGTTTGGTGTTGGGACACGGATCGCTGTGCCATCTAATTTGCCTGCCAGTTCTGGCAACACCAAGCCAACGGCGCGGGCCGCGCCAGTTGATGTTGGAATCATGCTTTGCGCTGCCGCCCGGGCACGGCGTGGGTCGCTATGCAGTGTATCCAATACAGGCTGGTCACCGGTGTATGCATGCACGGTGGTCATGTAGCCGTGTTGAATGCCAACCGCTTTGTTCAGAACATCCGCAACAGGCGCCAAGCAGTTCGTGGTGCAAGAAGCGTTTGACACCACTTTATGACTTTTGCGCAATTTGCCATGGTTGATGCCGTAAACAACAGTA
>JANQLI010000107.1 GCA_028280675.1 Alphaproteobacteria bacterium | reverse complement strand
ATGAACCGGCCATTGTGTTCGGCAGTCTCGATAATTTGGATGAGATGAAGGGGATCGTCATCGGTGCGCGGCTTGCGCGGAATCTCGGTGTCTTTATCGGCGACAATTTGACTCTCATTTCCCCAAAGGGGGCGGTGACGCCGTTTGGGGTAACGCCGCGGATCAAAGCCTATCCCGTTGTGGCCATTTTTGAGATCGGCATGTCAGAGTATGATAGCGCGTTTGTATTTATGCCGCTCAGCCAGGCGCAGCTCTATTTTAACAAACCGGACGCTGTGACTCATTTTGAAATGATGGTTGAGGAGGTGGACCGCGTTGACGACCCCGCTGTCCAAGTGCAAGGACAAATTGAGCAGCCGGTTTTCGTGCAAACGTGGCAGCAGACCAATGCCTCTTTCTTTGGTGCGTTGCAAGTTGAGCGCAATGTGATGTTTCTCATCCTTACACTGATTATATTAGTGGCGGCGCTCAATATTGTCTCTGGTTTGATTATGCTCGTGAAAGATAAAGGCCATGACATCGCAATCTTGCGGTCGATGGGCGCCACAAAGGGCGCGATTATGCGCATCTTTTTTATCACGGGGTCTTTCATTGGTGTGGTGGGGACACTTATCGGTCTTTTGATTGGCGTTCTCTTTTGTCAGAACATTGAAGCGATCCGTTCTGGGCTTTCGGATCTTCTCGGAGTGCCGCTCTTTGATCCGGTCGTTTACTTCCTGGCTGAAATGCCAGCCGACATGCAAAATGAAGAGGTGATTGCCGTTGTTGTCATGGCGCTCACGATTTCCTTTATTGCAACGCTCTATCCCTCATGGCGGGCGGCCAATCTCGATCCCGTTGAAGCTATGCGTTACGAGTAGGGGGTGGAGATGGTCAAACCGGTTCTTGAGATTCGTAATATCACGCAAAGTTTCGATCAGGGCGATGCGCATCTTGAGGTCTTGCGCGGTGTGAATCTAACGTTGCAAAAAGGCGAGGTCGTTGCTCTGCTGGGACCCTCTGGGTCGGGCAAGTCAACGCTTCTTCATATTGCGGGGTTGCTGGAAGCGCCAGATGGCGGTCAAGTCCTCCTCAATGGCAAAGATTGCATTACGATGTCGGACGGCCAACGGACACGCATGCGCCGCGATCAATTCGGCTTTGTCTATCAATTCCATCATTTGCTGCCGGAATTTACCGCCCTAGAGAATATTACTTTACCGCAAATGATTGCAGGAACAGGGCGCGGCACGGCGGATCTGCGCTCAAAAGAATTATTATCAAACTTGGGCCTTGCCGAGCGCCTTCACCATCAACCGATGCAGCTTTCTGGCGGTGAGCAGCAGCGCGTTGCGATTGCCCGTGCGTTGGCAAATCGTCCTAAAGTTTTGTTGGCCGATGAACCTACCGGCAATCTTGATCCGAAAACCGCAGATTCTGTCTTCGATAGCCTGATGTCTCTCGTCAACAAAGAGGGACTCTCCGCTATTATCGCGACCCATAATATGGACCTTGCGCGCTCTATGTCCCGCGTCGTGCGCCTTGAAAACGGGGTGCTGGTGGAGGGGTAGCCAACATAGGTAAGAGAAAAATGACGGAAACGCATTATGGACACTGCTTATGCGGAAAAGTGACCTTTTCTATTATTGGTGATCTCGTACAGCCTATCGCTTGTCATTGCACACAATGTCGTCAATGGTCGGGGCATTATTGGGTCAGCACCTATTGTGATAGAGACCAATTCACGTTTAAGACGGGTGAGGATCATGTGAAATGGTATAACTCATCTGATTTTGCTCGCCGTGGGTTTTGTGATTCCTGTGGTTCTTCGCTCTTTTACGAAACGCCTGGTATTGAAAAATGGAAACACCTTATCTCGATCTCAGCGAGTTGCTTTGACAACCCCACGGGTCTGAAACTGCGAGAGCATATTTTCTGTGCTGATAAGGGTGATTATTACGACATCACAGACGACCTGCCGCAAAAGGCCCAGCACTGAAGGGCGAAAACCCGCTTAATTCCCTGAAAAATTGGCTTTATGTGAAAGTTCTTAAGAACGGCATTTTTTTCTCTTGACCAAAAAGAACAAAAGAAGAACAATCCTCGTGAGAACAAGAGGAGAACACAGATGAAGCAGATTGTCCAGGATTGTTTAGCTTTGGTGGTTTTAGGCGGGTGTTTTTGGACCTGCCTCCTATGGATGCAACTCGCTGAGGCGGGCGCGCTGAGCTAAATTAAAAAGCTGTGGATAAGTGAAATCCATCAATGACAGCCCCCCTGGCACAGGCCAGTATGGGACTCAAGCAAGGGGCCTACGAGGCCCCGCATTTTTCACCACTGATGTGAGTAGAGTGCCGTGTCCTCCGCCGCACGTGAACAGAACACAGTCGAATTTCCTTCAACGCCTGAAGGCGTAAGCGATTTCATTCATTTGCGCCTTCATACCGCGTATTCGCTCGCCGAAGGGGCGATCCATGTCAAAAAGCTCCCCGCCTTGTGTCAGGAGCACAGTATGCCGGCGCTTGGGATCACAGACACCAATAACCTCTTCGGCGCGCTTGAATTTGCGACGACTCTCTCAAAAGAAGGCATTCAACCCATCATTGGCGGCACAGTGTCCGTGGACATTGCGCCCTTGATTGCTGGTGATGACAAAGCGGCGCGCAATACGCGACCGGGCTTGCGCGAGGAAGAGCACCTTTATCCCATCGCGCTTATCGCCAAAAACGAAACCGGTTTTGAAAATCTCATGGCCCTGGTCAGCAATGCCTATAATGATGTCTATAGTGGCGCCAAGCCGCACACGACATTAGAGGAGCTGGCCAAACACCGGGACGGTCTGATTGCGCTTACTGGGGGCCGCCATGGCCCCATCGATCAATTGCTGCTCAAAGGTCAAAAGACGCATGCGCAAAATATCTTTCAACGTTTGATCGCATTATTTCCGGATCATCTCTATGTTGAGCTTCAACGTCATGATGATGACGTCTCGCGCCGGACAGAAAGCGCGCTTATTGAATTTGCCTATGCGTATGATGTGCCCCTTGTGGCGACCAACGAACCCTATTTCGCCACAGCGGATATGGCGATTGCCCACGATGCCTTGTTGTGTATCGCGCAAGGCGCCTATCTCGCGCAGGATGATCGCTTTCGGTTGACTCCAGAGCATTATTTTAAATCGCCGGATGAGATGAAGACGCTGTTTCACGATCTGCCGGAAGCGATTGAAAACACGGTCGTGATTGCCCGGCGCTGTTCTTATATGCCGAAATTGCGTGATCCGATTTTACCGCGCTTCGATACGGGTGATGGTCTGGAAGAGGCGGATGAGCTTCGCCGGCAAGCAGAAGAAGGACTGCGCGCGCGTCTGGACGTGCATGGCTGTGCGCCGGGTGTGGACGAAAAAGAATATTGGGATCGATTACATTTCGAGCTCGACATTATTATCAAAATGGATTTCCCCGGTTACTTCCTGATTGTTGCGGACTTTATCAAATGGTCAAAAGACCATGACATTCCTGTGGGGCCAGGGCGTGGGTCAGGCGCAGGGTCCATTATTGCGTGGGCGTTGACGATTACCGATCTCGATCCTTTGCGGTTCGCCCTTCTGTTTGAGCGTTTTCTGAATCCTGAACGTGTGTCGATGCCGGACTTTGATATTGATTTTTGCCAAGAACGCCGTGATGAAGTCATCAGCTATGTGCAAAAGAAATATGGTCATGATCGCGTCGCGCAAATCATTACGCTGGGAAAATTGCAAGCGCGTGCTGTGGTGCGCGATGTCGGGCGTGTGCTGCAGATGCCCTATGGCCAGGTCGATCGCATTTGCAAGTTGATTCCGAATAATCCGGCAAACCCCGTGACCCTTGCGCAAGCGATTGAAAGCGAGATCGAACTCCAAGTCATGCGCGACAATGATGAGACAGTCGAACGCCTTATGGAGATCGCTTTGAAGCTTGAAGGGCTTTATCGTCATGCCTCCACCCATGCGGCGGGTGTGGTGATTGGGGACCGGCCGCTGGAAGAATTGGTGCCGACCTATCGCGATCCGCGTTCGGACATGCCGGTGACGCAATACAATATGAAGTGGGTGGAACCGGCGGGTCTCGTCAAGTTTGATTTCCTTGGTTTGAAAACACTAACCGTTTTGAAAAAAGCCGAGCAATTTTTGCATGCCAATGGCGTTGAGATTGATATTGAGAGATTGCCGCTTGATGATGAAAAGACCTATCAGATGATGGGGCGCGGGGAGACGGTTGGCATCTTCCAATTTGAGAGTGCGGGCATGCGGGATCTGTTGCGCCAGGCGCGGCCCAGCAATATCGAGGACTTGATCGCGCTTGTGGCGCTGTTCCGCCCAGGTCCAATGGAAAACATCTCCCTCTATCTTGATAACAAACACGGCCGTGTCGAGCCTGATTACATGCACGACATGATCAAGCCGATCTTGCTCGATACTTACGGCATCATGATTTATCAAGAGCAAGTCATGCAGGTTGCGCAAGTTTTGTCTGGCTATTCTCTTGGTGAAGCGGATCTCTTGCGCCGTGCGATGGGTAAAAAGATTCAGTCCGAAATGGATGAACAAAAAGCGCGCTTTGTTGATGGCGCTGTTGAAAAAGGCGTCGATAAAAAACAAGCGGCAAAAATTTTTGATCAAGTCAACAAGTTTGCCGGTTACGGCTTTAATAAAAGCCACTCGGCGTGTTATGCCTATGTCGCTTATCAAACGGCTTACTTAAAAGCGAATTACCCGGTTGAATTTTACGCCGCCTCAATGTCGCTTGATAAGGGTAACACGGACAAGCTGAATGTCTTTAAAGGCGATGCCATTGACGCCGATATTGAGATTGTCCCGCCTTGCGTCAATCGTTCACAATCGAACTTTGCGGTTGAGGATGGCAAAATCCTCTACGCCTTGTCGGCGATTAAGAATGTCGGCGAGGCGGCCATGCAACATGTTGTCGATGTGCGCGAAGAGGGCGGTCCGTTTCAAGATCTTTTTGATTTTGCACAACGTATTGACCCGCAAATTGTCAATAAACGCGCGTTTGAAAACCTTGCAAAAGCCGGTGCCTTTGACAAACTGCATCCCAATCGTGCCCAAACCATGAAATCGGTGGATGTTCTTCTCAGCTTTGCGCAACAGGCCGCGCAAGACCGCAATTCTCCGCAAGTGAGTCTCTTTGGAGAGGAAAGCGTAGCGCTTGAAAATCCGCCACTGCCTTTTATGGAGGAATGGGAGCCGATCCAAAAGCTGCAAGAAGAACGCGACGCGATTGGCTTCTTTCTGTCAGGTCACCCGCTTGACGATTATATGTCGATGTTACGCCGCAAGGGCGTGCTCACTTATGCTGAATTAAAAGAACAAGCGGATCAACAGACCACAATCGCAAAGCTTGCCGGTGTGATTAGTGCGCGGAATAATCGCCGCTCGCAAAAAGGCGACCGGCCTTTCGCTTTCCTAGAACTCTCTGACCCGTCGGGGAATTTCGAGATGATCATTTTCTCCGATCTTCTCGCGGCCGATGGCGACAAGATGCTGCCAGGGGAAGCTGTCGCCATGACGGTTGCGGTTGATTGGAAAGAAGATACTTTGCGCCTGAATGGGAAAGCGGTCCAATTGGTTGATGATGTAACGGCGGATGCGGTTGCTGGCTTTCGTGTGTTTGTCGAGGAAGAGGGGACATTGGACGCAATCCGGCTCACACTGGACGCCGCCCGTGAACGCGCCAAGAAAGTGATCCCTGGTCCAGGAACCGCGCCTGGGACCGCAAGTGGGATCGCAAAAAAACGGACACGGCCATGTCAGGTCAATTTGGTGCTGATGATCGATAAGGGCGCTCAAGAGATGGAAGTGGAGCTTCCCGAGCGCTACCCGATTTCGCCGAGTGTCAAAGGCGCGCTCAAAGCGCTGCCTGGGGTCATGGATGTGCAGGATATGTGATCCCGTTTAGGGTGAATAATCCTTGGAATTCAGCCAAAAAATGCGTCATGCAGTCAGCTTTTCTTAGATATGCAGGACAAGGCTTGCATATTCGCTGTTTTCCGCTATAACCCGCGCCATTCCACACACGGAACAGCGGGACCCCTTGCGATAGTAAGACGGCCCCATCCGGTGTTTTCGGACTGATCGAAAACGCGTTCCGTGGAGGTGAAACCGGAAAAGGAGATAGATATGGCGGCGCCAGACTTTACCATGCGCCAGCTTTTGGAAGCTGGTGTGCACTTTGGTCACCAAACTCACCGTTGGAACCCGAAAATGGGTGAGTATATCTTTGG
>JANQLI010000101.1 GCA_028280675.1 Alphaproteobacteria bacterium | reverse complement strand
CAGACGGTGGGCGAACAGCGGATGAATATGCAGTGTGGTTTGCACAATTGCTCACACTTCAAGGCATCGCCTTTGCAGACATTGATGACGCGATCATTGCTACAGTCGTTCCGGAGACCCTTTTTAATCTCCGCCAGCTCTGCACCAAACATCTTAATTTTGAGGCATTGCTTTTAGGGGCGCCGACCACTGATTTAGGGATTGAGGTGCGCGTTGCCGAACCTGCATCTGTCGGTGCAGATCGTGTCGCTAATGCCGTTGGCGCGCATTTAAAATATTCAGGCGATCTCATTGTCGTTGACTTTGGCACGGCAACAACCTTTGACGTGGTTGCGGCAGATGGGGCTTATGAGGGTGGGGTCATTGCGCCTGGCGTAAATCTTTCCGTTCACGCCCTGCATAAAGCGGCTGCACGGCTTCCACATGTGGCGATAGAAAAGCCAACATCTGTTATCGGCACAGACACGATCACAGCAATGAAATCGGGGGTGTTTTGGGGATATATCAGTTTAATCGAAGGCCTGATTGACCGGATCAAGGCCGAACGCTCCAATCCGATGACGGTCATCGCAACAGGAGGCCTCTCCCGGTTATTCCGTCATGGGACGGACAGTCTTGATCATGTCGATGAAGACATCACCATTGAGGGCTTGCGTGAAATCCATCGGCGCAACAGATCGGCGTCGTAATTAATGATGTCATCCACATCCAAATTCAATGACGAGCTTGTCTTTTTACCCCTTGGGGGATCGGGCGAGATTGGCATGAACCTCAATCTCTTTGGCTATGGTCCCGAGGATGATCGTCAATGGATCATGGTCGATTTGGGTGTGACATTTGCCGATGAACGCTCTCCTGGCATTGACCTGATTATGCCAGACCCCGAATATATTCTGGAGTATAAAGACCAAATCTTAGGTCTTGTTCTTACGCATGGGCATGAAGACCATATTGGCGCGGTGGCGCACCTCTGGCCGCTTTTACGCTGCCCCATTTATGCGACGCCCTTTACCGCGGAATTGGTGCGCGGCAAACTCTTTGAAGAGGGTTTGGAACATGAAGTGCCCATGCACATTGTCCCCCTTGGCGGGCGCATGGAGCTTGGCCCATTTGATATTGAGCTTGTCACGCTGACCCATTCCATTCCCGAACCGAACGCGCTTGCCATCCGCACACCGCTTGGCTGTATTCTTCATACAGGCGATTGGAAGATCGATCCAAAACCCTTGATCGGTGACGTATCCGATGAAGCAGCGTTACGCGCTTTTGGCGATGAAGGCGTAATGGCGATGATCTGCGATTCGACCAATGTGTTTGATCCTGGTACATCAGGCTCGGAAGGGGATGTGCGAGACAGTTTGATGGCATTGGTGGGTGAGCTCAAAGGACGCATTGCTGTTGCCTGTTTTGCGTCCAATGTCGCACGTGTTCAGACCATTGCCGATGTGGCGAAAGCCCATGGGCGGCATCTCTGCCTTGTTGGGCGATCTCTTCATCGCATGGTGGCGGCAGGAATCAGCACCGGCATCCTGAAAGATCTCGGCGATGTGGTGCAGGATGATGAAGCTGGCTATTTGCCGCCCGATAAGATTCTCTACCTCTGCACAGGCAGCCAGGGCGAACCGCGGGCGGCTCTTTCACGCATTGCGGCTGGGACGCATCCAGAAGTGACTCTGGAAGAGGGCGATACAGTGATTTTTTCCTCCCGTGTCATCCCTGGGAACGAAGTCGGTATTTACGAGCTGCAAAACAGGCTTGCCGAACAAGGTGTGCGGATTATCACGGATCGTGATCACTTTGTGCATGTGTCCGGTCATCCTTGCCGTGACGAACTCGCGCAGATGTATCAGTGGGTGCGGCCACAAACGGCCATCCCCGTCCATGGCGAAGCGCGGCATCTGCTTGAACACGCTGCCCTTGCCAAAGACCTTCAGGTGCCGCATGCGGTTGTCCCTGCCAATGGCACCATGGTGCGTCTTGCTCCGGGAACGCCTGGGATTATCGATGAGGTTCCTGTTGGGCGGCTTTATTTGGATGGCGATGTGCTGGTCGATGAAGATGAAAGTCATCTCCGTGAGCGGCGTAAAGTGGCTTATGCCGGTTATGCGACGGTCACAGTCGTTATAAATGGTAAAGGACGGCTTCTGACAGACCCCGTGGTGAGCCTGATTGGAATACCCGAGACAATCGGCTTACATGGCGAGCCGCTTCTCGATATTGTCGAAGATGATGTTTGCGCGGCTGCTGACCGTCTGAAGCATCGTGACTTGATGAATGATGATCGTGTTGAACAAGAGCTATTCCGCTCAGCACGAAATGCGATCCGTCAGCATTGGGGAAAAAAGACGATGGTAGACGTGATCATCATGCGTGTTTGATTGACGCATTTCCAGAAAAAGTGGCAACCGGTTTTTTGTCCGGACATGTGGTAGAATAATAACTTTGAGCGATTTACATGAGACTGAAATCGTTATAGAGCAAAAGATGTGATGTATGAGGAAAGAGTGATGATTGGACGCTTAAACCATGTCGCCATTGTGGTGCCGGACGTACACGCAGCGGCGGCGACTTACCGTGATAGCTTGGGTGCGAAAGTCTCTGAGCCCATGGACTTGCCAGAGCATGGCGTGACGACGATTTTCGTCGAATTGCCTAACACAAAAATTGAGCTTCTTGAACCGCTCGGCGAGGATTCGCCCATTGTAAATTTTCTCGCTAAAAATCCATCGGGCGGCATGCACCATGTGTGTTATGAAGTGGAGGATATTTTCAAAGCACGTGATCATCTGGTTGCGCAAGGTGCACGCATCCTTGGTGAGGGTGAGCCGAAAATTGGCGCCCATGGTAAGCC
>JANQLI010000098.1 GCA_028280675.1 Alphaproteobacteria bacterium | reverse complement strand
GCGCCGTACTGCGTTCAATGCCATCCATTGTCACTGCCATAGCGACCCGTTTGACGGTTCCAAAGAGGTTCGTCAGCACCGGAATATCCGATGTTGCACCATCAGGCCTGACAGGATTTTCAAAAAGCACAGCCGGGCCGGCTTCGGCGAGGAGCCGGGTTTGGATTTCCGTCATCTCAAGCTCAGTCGCGACAGGCGCGCTGACACGCACTAATTCTCCTTGAGATTCAAGCGTTTCAATGAAATCGCGTAGGGATTTGTAAGACATGCGGGCAAAGTAGCCGAAAGCGCCGCCTGGTCAAGCACGATTCTAAAGGCTTCCTAGCAGAATAGCGAAGAACAAAATGGCTCCAAGATCACGATTGGATTTGAAAAGACGCAAACACTTTTCAGGGTCGTCAATATTCACGGACCGGATTTGCCAAAAGAGATGCGCGGCCGCGGCGAGCAGACCAAGGTGAAACAACAAATTCATTCCAGCCAGTGTGCCTGCCACGCCGAACAAGATCCACGCAACACCGTAAAAAATGACCAACCATGCCGGGGTTTCATCGCCCATGCGGAGGGCCGTTGACTTAACGCCAATAAGGGCATCGTCTTCTTTATCTTGATGGGCGTAGATGGTGTCGTAGCCAATGGTCCAGGCAATACCCCCAGCATAGAGAATAAGAGGCGCCCATGTCAGATCGCCTTGCACCGCTGCCCACCCCAGTAATGCGCCCCAGTTAAATGTCAGGCCAAGAAAAGCCTGCGGCCAATAGGTTATACGCTTCATAAAGGGGTAAATCGCTATCAAGATAAGCGAGCTCGCCCCTAAGATAATTGCGAAACTGTTGAGGGTCAGGAGAACACAGAGGCCAACAAGACATTGTACAATTAGGAAGACCCAGGCGTGTGTTACGCGAATAGCGCCACTGGGGATGGGACGAGATGCCGTGCGCGCGACCTTCGCATCAAACTCGTGGTCAACAATGTCATTATAAGTGCAGCCTGCACCCCGCATCACGAAGGACCCTATCCCGAAGAGAAGCATCAGGAGGAGCGTTGCGCCGGACAGCCCTTGATCTGCGGAAGCCAGACCAATGCTCCACAGGCATGGCCAGAGCAACAGCCAAGTGCCAATGGGGCGATCCGCACGCGCGAGGCGTAAATAAGGCCGCGCCCATTGCGGCGCATATTGATCGACCCAATTTTGTCCGGTGGCATCAGCGACTTGTTGATCGGGCGAGGATGGCATAAGGATGAGATTGCGTTGTTAGATCCACCAACATGTTTACGCTTCAAGGAGCGATTTACAACGAAAATAAAATGACTGAGACATCCTGGCCATACGCAGCGAAAGTCCGCCTTTATGTTCCGCACCCCCTTGCGGCGGATGAAACACTCTCTTTGGATGGGAGCCAGCATCATTATCTCACCCATGTGATGCGGCATAAACAAGGCGATGCCGTTCTGCTGTTTAATGGACGCGATGGCGAATGGTTGGCCCAGATTGCCAACGTCGCAAAAAAACAGTGTTCTCTCACGGTGCTTGAACGCACGCGCGCGCAAGATGGGGTGCCTGATGTCTGGTTACTGTTTGCACCCGTGAAACGGTTGCGCCAAGACTTCTTGGTGCAAAAAGCAACAGAGCTGGGTGTTGCAGTGATACAGCCTGTTCAGACGCAACGTACTGAGGTGACTCGTGTCAAAGAAGATCGGTTAATCGCCAATGTAATTGAAGCGGCGGAACAGTCCGGGCGTTTAACAATTCCCGAAATTCAACCTTTTGTGAAGCTATCTGACCTGTTGTATGACTGGGATGCGCACCGAAAACTGGTCTTCTGTGATGAGGCAGGGGATGCCTTGCCGATGGCAGATGCTTTGTCACGGCAAAAGCCCGACCAGCCCTGGGCGATATTGATTGGGCCTGAAGGCGGATTCGATCCCACTGAGCGTGACATGTTAAGAAAATCGCCTTTTGTGGTGCCGGTGACGTTGGGTCCGCGGGCCATGAGAGCC
Organism: Alphaproteobacteria bacterium; assembly: GCA_028280675.1. GTDB lineage: Bacteria > Pseudomonadota > Alphaproteobacteria > SMXP01 > SMXP01 > JANQLI01. The sequence goes on along the minus strand of JANQLI010000098.1, from coordinate 5,367 downwards.
GACACGGCGGCGATTGCGGCGCTTACCCTGTGGCAGAGCGTTCTGGGCGATTTGCGCTAAATAACGGAACACCCGCCCTCTTGCCTGACGCCGAATTCCTATTGAGATTATAAGGATTTCTCCCTTGTCGTGCAGGATTTGGGGCAGTAAACCTGCTAGCAATGGTGTTTTCAGCGATTCTCCGTATATCGCTGAAGCGTGAAAGGGACAACTGGAATGGCTGGGACCGAGGGATCATCCCCGATTATGGAATCCAAAGCGGATCTCATTGCCGATCTAGAACAGGGGTGTAAGCCGAAGGATCAGTGGCGCATTGGCACGGAGCATGAAAAGTTCGGCTATCATGCGGAAAAGCTCACGCCTTTGCAATACGAGGGCGAGGATGGTGTGAACGCTGTTCTTGAGCGCATGCAGCGGTTTGGTTGGGCGCCTGTCGAAGAAAACGGTTTTCTGATTGCGCTGAAGAAAGATGGCGCATCGATCTCCTTAGAGCCAGGCGGGCAGTTTGAGCTTTCCGGTGCCCCGCTCTCAACCCTTCATGAGACATGCCGTGAGGTGCATACTCATCTTGATCAAGTGAAAGAGGTGAGCGATGAACTTGGTCTTGGTTTCTTAGGCGTCGGGTTTTCACCGAAATGGACACTCGACGAAACGCCCATCATGCCAAAAGACCGCTACAAAATCATGCGCGCCTATATGCAGAGTGTTGGCTCGCTTGGGCGCGAAATGATGTTTCGCTCTTGTACGGTTCAAGTGAATTTGGATTTTTCCAGCGAAGCGGACATGGTGAAAAAATTTCGTGTCGGTCTCGCGCTTCAACCAATCGTCACCGCAATGTTTGCCAATTCACCCTTTACGGAAGGCAAACCAAATGGGTTTCAGTCTTTTCGGTCGCATGTCTGGCTCGACACAGATCATGATCGCACTGGTATGTTGCCTTTCGTTTTTGACGAGGGGTTTGATTTTGAGCGCTACACGGATTACGCCCTCGATGTGCCCATGTACTTTGTTTATCGCGACGGGACCTATCATGATGTGACCGGAAAATCATTTCGCGATTTCATGGCGGGGACGTTAGAAGGCTTTGAAGGGCAAAAGCCGCTCCTCTCAGATTGGGACAATCACCTCACCACCATCTTTCCCGAAGTGCGCATGAAGCAATTTCTTGAGATGCGCGGCGCAGACGGCGGTCCTTGGAAACGATTATGCGCGCTTCCAGCTTTATGGGTTGGCATTCTCTATCACCAAGCGTCGTTAGATGCGGCTTGGGATCTTGTGAAAGACTGGAGCGCCGAGGAGCGTCAAACATTACGTGAGCAGGTTCCCATCACAGCCCTTCGCACATCATTTCGCAATGGAACAGTGCATGACATCGCTCATCACATATTGCAGCTCTCTTATGACGGGTTGCACGCGCGCAATATATTGGACCGTGGCGGAGATAACGAAACCCAATATTTAGAAACGCTTGAGCAAATCCTTGAGACCGGACAAACGGCCGCAGATCAAATGCTGGCACGATATAAAGGCGCTTGGCAGGGCGATATTAATCAGATCTTCGAAGAGTATTCATACTAATGGCGTTACGCACCCTTCGATATATGTGTTGGGGCGCTGTGCTTCCTCTTCTTTTTGCTTGTAGTGAGACAAATCCTGAACAGACCGCGTTTATCGCTGGGTGTATGGGAAATGGTGACAGCGAAAAGCGCTGCAGTTGTACGTTTGACCTCTTGGAAGAAGAGGTTGGCGACGTCGATATGGCGACGATTGATTTTATCAGTGATCTTTCATCCTGGAATATGGCGGGGCGCACGGAAGCGATGTCACGTGACGAAATCATTGCAAAATATAATCTGACCGAGGAAGATTATATTTTGCTGACGCAGTCTGTTGGTCATGTCTTGCTGAAAGGTTTTCGTGACTGTCCCGTAGAGTAAACCTTGGCACCTCGTCATCGATTTCCGCTGTTCAGCGGTGACCTTAATATGATGATTCTCACTGGTGTTCATCTGCTAAACTGTTACACTGGCGGCGGACAATCTCGCTCATAACATAACAATTCGCGATTACGTCTCAATCTAGGATGAAGGCCCATAAAGGACCTTACCTCTATGGGCTGTATTAGAGAGGGTTATCCAATGTTTCTTTTCAAGACATCTCATTTACCTGTTGTCATTGCAACGCTTGCCATAACTTTGACGCCAGCATGCGCGGAAGATAATGACGGTACGCCTATCCTGCATCCCGTTGAAGCAGCATGCATTGAGTACACAATGTCTGGGCAAATGCAGAATGGCACGATGACACGTTGCCACCGGGATAATGCTTACGAAACATATGAAATTCAAAACATCAAAGTGGGCATTGCTGGTTTCACGCAAACGCAAAATCAACATACGATTATCATTGGTGATACCATTTACGCGATTAATCTTGCTACAAACACTGGTACGAAAACGCAAAACCCGATGTATGAAGGTGTGGCCAATGCCATGCAGAATGCAGATCCGGAAGAGGTGTCTGACGCTTTTATAGCTGCGATGGGGTTTACATCCACAGGAACCACGAAAACGATCGCTGACAATACGTGCACGGTTTACAACTCAAACATGATGGGAACCGTGTGTTTGATGGAAAACGGTTTGATGCTGGAGCAAACGTTTATGGGTAATTCAACTGTCGCGACATCGGTTATGATTGGCGATGGTGGGGATGACGCAAATTATACCCTCTATCAGACTGTACCCATCAACGCTGGGCCTGATTTATCGAATATACCCAACTTGCAAGACATCATGAATCAAATGCCGCAACAATAAATATATTGGGGTTTAATAGTGCGGTGGGGGAGGCTCTTGTCCTTCCCCAGGCCCGCTCTCTTTCAGTGTGCGGATCTCATCCGTCATATCACGGACATATTTATTTAAGCGATCTATGTCGCCCCACTGCTTGGTGATCGTGTCGTTCAAGCTTTCAATCAAATCTTGTTGATAAACGAGTTTAATCTCAAGCTCGGTGATCCGCTCTTCCAGTGTGCCGTTCGTGCTCATCGTTGCTGTCCCTACATCGACGTGCCGCCAACGGTCAGGCCAGCGATCTTTAAGGTTGGTTGGCCGACACCCACAGGCACGCCTTGTCCTGCTTTGCCGCATGTACCAATGCCCGGATCGAGCTGCATGTCATTGCCGATCATTGAAACTTTGGTCAGGACATCCGGTCCATTACCAATCAAGGTCGCGCCTTTGACCGGCGCGCCGATCTGCCCATTTTCAACCAAATAAGCTTCGGTGCAGGAAAAAACGAATTTCCCATTGGTAATGTCAACCTGACCGCCACCAAAGGAGACGGCATAAATACCATTCTGACAGCTTTGCAGGATCTCAGCCGGGTCTTGTTGGCCCGCCATCATGTAGGTGTTGGTCATGCGTGGCAGGGGGGCGCATTCGAATGACTCCCGCCGCCCATTGCCCGTGGGGTGCATGCCCATGAGCCGCGCATTCATGCGGTCGTGGATATATCCTTTTAAAATCCCGTCCTCAATCAGCACTGTGTTTTGTGTTGGCGTGCCTTCGTCATCAACCGTCAGAGACCCGCGGCGATGATCGATGGTGCCATCATCAACCACGGTGACGCCTGGCGCCGCAACACGTTCACCAAGCAGGCCTGCAAAGGCGGACGTTTTTTTGCGGTTGAAGTCGCCTTCTAGACCATGCCCAATGGCTTCATGGAGCAAAATGCCCGGCCAGCCTGGGCCAAGGACCACATCCATCTCGCCAGCGGGGGCATCAACAGCGTCAAGGTTGATGACCGCTTGGCGCAAGGCTTCATCAACTTGTGCTTGCCAATGGTCTGTTGCGATATAGGCTGCATACCCGGCGCGACCGCCACTGCCTTCTGATCCGGTTTCCTGACGATCGCCGTCGCCAACAACGACAGAGACGTTCAACCTGACAAGCGGGCGAATATCCCGTACGGCGTGTCCGCCTGCGCGCATGATCTCTACCGCTTGCCATTCCCCGGCAAGCGAGCATGAGACCTGACGCACACGAGGGTCTTTGTCGCGCGCATAGACATCAATATCTTTGAGGAGCTGAACTTTCTTTTCAAAGCTCACCTCATTCAATGGATTGTCATCGACATAGAGATGACGGTTTGTGCCTTGCGGCTGCTCAGCCTGTGTGCCGCTATAGCCTGTTTTCACGGCTTGCACAGAATCGGCGGCGCGCTTGAGTGCAGCTTCAGAAAGTTCTGAGGCGTGTGCGTAACCTGTCGCTTCCTCAGCGACGGCGCGTAAGCCAAAGCCTTGACTGGTGTCGAAACTCGCGTTCTTAAGCCGCCCATCATCAAAGGTGAAGCTTTCCGATTGGCAGTATTCCAGAAACAGTTCCCCGTCATCGGCGCCTTGCAGAGCATGATCGAGAATTGATTCTGCACGGGGTCTGTCTAAATCTGTTTGGGTAAAAAAAAGATCGTGGGTTTTGTCTTCAATACTCATGTGCCAATCCTATATGAATACTCATGTGCCAATCCTATATGCCTTTAGCGGCATGCCAAAGGGTCTGCCTTACCATAGCGGAGAATCGCTCTTACTGGAGCGTTTTATAATTGGCTTCTTCGTAGCGTTGAAGACGTTCGAGTGGCAATGCCCATTCCGGCTGCAATTCCGCAGCTTTTTGGAAGCTCTGATAAGCGAGTTCCAGGTTTTTCAACGCTTCATAAGCGAGGCCCTTGTTAAAATAAGCGGCGTGCGGGTCTTTGGTGTCGAGTTCAAGGGCGCGGTCATATTCGCTCAGGGCTTGGCTGAAGTCGCCAAGGAAAATATAGGTATTCCCACGGTTCAAGAAAGCTTCGCCGAGATCTGGGACAAGCGCCAAAGCGCTCTCAAAATCATCAAGAGCGTTGGTGTGATTGCCAGCGCGTGTATGGTGAATACCGCGATTAATATAGGTTGCTGCTTTGTCGCGTTTGTTCAACGCATCATATTTGAGAGCATCATTGCAGGCGCGAATGTCGGAGATCTGCCCCGGTAATTTCGTCGCCATATAGCATTCCTGGGCATCCGAGCTGCCGAACACCGTCATGCTTTGGGCCATGGCAGAGGGTGTGCTGAGAATGAAGATCAGTGAAAGCATAAGATGTCGCATCGATCAGCTCTCTCTTTAGAGTGTCATAAGAGATTAGCATACCCCGATGTGAAAAGGGGAAAATCCTTATCAAATTCCACAAATTGTGAAGGGGAAATGCGCGGAGAATCGGCAGAAAATAAGATTCGCAAGAGTGTGATCGTTCTGCTTGGCATGTCGTCTGCTGCGCGCTCTTGTGGCAAAACGTCGCAAGATTTGCGAGAGCGCAGCAAAGGGGGGCGGC
>JANQLI010000027.1 GCA_028280675.1 Alphaproteobacteria bacterium | reverse complement strand
AGGGGCGTGCGTCCACTCACCTTCATCACCCACAGGCACCACATCCGTATGCCCAGCAAAACATAAATGCGGCGCCCCTGAGCCAATCTCGGCATAGAGGTTATCGACGTCAGGCGTTCCTTCATCAGAGAACGGGAGCCGCGTGCACCGAAAGCCCAAATCCTCAAGGGCATCTTGCAGCACATCAAGAGCGCCAGCATCTTGCGGAGTGACGCTTGGGCAGCGTATCAACGCCTGCGCAAGGGCAAGCGCATTTTTATTCTGAGTCGCAGTCGTCATATGCCATGTTTAACCTAGGTGGTGGACACTGTATAGCGCCCAAACATAGCGGACGCTTCACGTTAGTCTCGGAGAAGCTCGTTAATGGATGTTTTGGAACGGGTGCGTTCGTCCACAGTTTTGACAATCACAGCACAATAAAGGCTCGGACCGCCCGCTTGTCCTGGCATGGTTCCGGGCACAACAACAGAATAAGGCGGCACTTTGCCATAGTGCACGTCACCCGTGGCGCGATCGACGATTTTCGTTGAAGCGCCAATATACACGCCCATTGAGAGCACAGCCCCTTCACCGACAATGACGCCTTCGGCGACTTCCGACCGCGCGCCGATAAAAGCGTTATCTTCGATAATCACGGGACCGGCCTGTAACGGCTCCAACACGCCGCCAATCCCCGCACCGCCAGACAGGTGAACATTTTTACCAATCTGCGCACAAGAGCCGACCGTCGCCCACGTATCAACCATTGTGCCACTATCGACGTAAGCGCCGAGATTCACAAAACTCGGCATCAACACGACTCCAGGGGCGATGTAGGCTGATTTGCGCACCACGCAATTCGGCACCGCGCGGAACCCGGCATCGCGATACTGCGCGTCTCCCCAGCCATCGAATTTAGACGGCACCTTGTCCCACCATGTGGCGTTACCGGGCCCGCCATCAATCGTGGTCATATCATTGAGCCGAAAGGACAATAAAACCGCTTTCTTCAGCCATTGATTGACATGCCAGTCATCGCCACGTTTTTCAGCCACACGCGCCGCGCCGCGATCAAGGGCGTTGAGGGCGTCCTCAACAGCTTCACGGGATTCCCCTGTGGTTGACACGTTGATGTCGTCCCGGTTGTCCCAGGCGTGCTCAATCGCATTTTCGAGCGCTGACATATCCATTTTTATTGTCCTTCACTTGCAAAATATGGGTGCCGGCGCGGACCATACAGGGCTTGATGCGGGAGTCAATAGATCGTCCGGTTAACTGCCGCTATGCTTCATCTTGCTGAGAAACCCCAGCAAATTTGGGGCTTCATAATCCACATGATCGTGATTTTCGACTACAGGCGCATAAGGATCGCGCGGCGCGCCCCAATCGGTTTCAGTGCGAATCCAAACCGTCACCATGCCGCGCTGATGGGCCGGGATGAGGTTTTGCGAAATATCATCGAACATCGCCGCACGGGTCGGATCAAAATTCGCGCGCGCGATGAAGGCGTCAAACGTTTCAGGATGATGTTTTGGCACAAAGTCCGCTGCCGCAATATCATAGATCTCATCGAAGTGATGTCCAATATCGAGGTGTTGTATCACCCTCTCCGCATGGGCCAATGAGCCGTTCGTGAAGACAACGCGCCGTCCGGGAAGGTCACCCAGAAGCCGGTCCAACTCTGCGTCCGGTTTGACCATACTGACATCAATGTCATGGACATAATCAAGGAACGCCTCCGGCGCCATGCCATGCTCCGTCATCAACCCATTTAAAGTCGTGCCATGCTCACGGTAATATTGCTTTTGCAGAACCCGCGCTTCCGCGTAAGTCACATTGAGCTCACGGGCGATAAACTCACCCATGCGATGATCGACTTGCGCAAAGAGGTTAATCTCGGCTGGATAAAGCGTGTTATCGAGATCAAATACCCAAGTGTTAATGGCTGTTAAATCTATTCTGTCCTGCTGTGATTGCGCCATTCTTGCAGTCTCTCCATGCCTTCGCTCACGTTTAAGTCTTAACCCATATTAACCAAGCGTGCATCTCACTTAATTCAGTATTAACAAGAGTCTGCGTAAAATTACTCCTTTCGGTGGTAAGAAAAGTCTAACGTGGTGGCTCTGTGAAATGGTGAGTCTATGGCAAAAAATATCTGCCTTTTGGGGAGCGCAAGCGCACCCACGCAAAGACGCTACCCCCGTGTCTCTCCCAAATGCAACCACCGGTCAAGAATCCGCTCCAGAAGCTGACATCATTTCATCATTCATGCAGGCGCATCCTGGCGCCGTCATAGAGGTGTCGCAGACGTGCGATTTTCTCTCGGGAAATCCCCGCGGTGAAGGGTTATACACCCTGTTGCAATCCGATACATCGGCGCACACCGAAGTGGGCCTCCTGATCAAGCGCGCCGGGATGATCAAACACGGGGTGAGTGGACGCATCACCATTCATCCGCAAACGGCTCTATCCAACACAGACATCTCACGCACTGCCGACACGGCGCCAGAATTACAATCCCCCGAATTACAATCTTATGACATACATGTCATCCCTTTGAGTAAGGATGGAGAGCGCGCTTTAATCTGCGCACAAAATGTCACCGCAGACGCGAACTTCACAGCAGCTCTCACCACATCATGCGACTTATATCGCGATCTTGTATCGTGTTCGACCGACTTTGCATGGGAAACCGATAGACGTGGCGTTTTTGTTTTCACCTCAAAAAAAGGGGCCCTTGGCTATACGGCGTCTGATCTCGACGGTTTCACCGCCAATGATCTCATCGCTACGGATAAAAGTGCGTGTTATATCGCCAAAGGGGTCTCGCCCTTTCACACGAAAACACCCATCGACAATCAAGAAGTCTGGCTGCATAACCGGGACGGTGAAGCGCGCTGTATGCTCATCTCCGCCGTACCCATTCACGACACGGATGGGACATGGCGCGGAGCAAGAGGCGTTGGGCGCGACATTACCCGTTTACGCGCACAAGAAAAAGAAATTGCCCGCACGCGCAAACGCGAACAGGCTGTTTCACAAATCGTCAAAGCATTGAACAGCGAGTTACAACCACTCGCCATTTTGCAAGCCGCCGCAGAAACCACCATGGACGCGACGCAAGCTTTTTGCTGTCAAATATATCGCACCAAGGATGATCTCTTTTTTGCGACGCCCAGTTATTGCCTGGAAGCATCTTTTGGCAGCCGCAGCGCTGACAAGCACCATTTCCTTGCCAGGTCTGAAATTCATACGCTGGCGTCGCATCTTCAACAAGCCGCAAGCAGCAATCTCAATCGTGTGAGCATCCTCATAGACGAATGGTCTTTCCTGGTCGCCTTTACGCAATATGCCGGGCAGATCAATGGCGCGATTGCCATCGCCAAACCTCTTCTGCATCCGAACTGGTCTGAAGATACTTGCGCCATCCTGGACGTGATTGCCGAACATGTCGGCATCGGAATTGCGCATGCCAATCAAATTGACGACCTAGAAACGCTGTCGCGAGAAGATCCACTGACACACTTACTTAACCGGCGTGCCTTTATGGATGAAGCGGGACGGCGCCGTGCACAACATGTGCGGAAGACGCGCAGCGCGGCCATGCTCTATCTCGATTGCGATAACTTCAAATATATTAATGATCAGGCCGGGCATAAAAGTGGTGACGCTATCCTTGTCACCATATCGCGCCTTTTCACCCAAGAGGTGCGGCGCGGCGATTTAATTGTCCGCTTCGGCGGAGATGAATTCGG
>JANQLI010000351.1 GCA_028280675.1 Alphaproteobacteria bacterium | reverse complement strand
CCATGCGCCCTCTGTGGACAGGTTAGATGTCATGCAAGTGCAAACCCTTCCACCTGAGACACTGGCGGAGGTGCGCTTTCATCTGCACCCGAGTGTGTTTGTGATCGACTCACCCTATCCGCTGTATCGCATTTGGCGCGCGAACACGGATGATGCAGAACAGGATCAGACCATTTCGTTGGATGATCCAGGTGAGAGCGTCCTCATCGCCCGGCCCTCTTTGAAAGTCACGGTGCGTGCCATCTCATCGCCCCTGTTTGCGTTTTTGCACTATCTGCAACAAGGGGGAACGCTTGCAGCGGCTTTTGAAGCGGCGCTTGCAGTTGATTCAGCTTTCGATCTTCAAGCGGCGCTGCAAATGTGTTTGACGGAGCATCTTTTGACCAAAATCATACTTCCAAAGGAGAGTGGAACATGAGTGATAGTGTCATGAATAACACAACAAACGAGCATGCGCTCATCGCATTGGTGCGGCGCGCGCTTGATCTTGCGGAAAGTATTCCCCATGCGCTGATTGTGGTGTTGGCGCGGTTTGGCGTTGGCGGGGTGTTTCTCTTCTCCGGCATGAACAAAGTGGCGAATTGCGGCTTTCCCTTCCTCGATTGTAAAATCACATCAACGACATACAGTTTGTTTAAGGACCAGTGGCAGGTGCCGCTTTTGCCTTATGAAGTCTCGGCAGTTCTCGCCACTGTCGGCGAGCACGTCTTTCCGGCGCTTTTGTTTATTGGTCTGGGATCACGTTTTGCCGCGGGTGGTCTCTTGGTGATGACTATCGTCATTCAAGTCTTCGTTTATCCCAACGCTTGGCCGACCCATACGGTGTGGGCGGCATGCTTACTCTATATTATCGCGCGCGGGCCGGGCTTGTTCTCGCTCGACCATTTCATTCGGCAGAAGGTTTTGGGAAATTAAGCGAAGATAATCTTCAGCAGTTGCGCCAGGGCATACCCCGCGATCACAATAATAACGCCGCGCAAGACGAGGCGCGCGCCGGGAATGCGCCCTAAGATCGCATCTGCATAAGATGACCATGGCGTGCGGTTATAAATCTTTGCCTTTTTAAAGCTGGGGCGCGCTTTGACTGCTTTGTAATAGCCTGCGACAAAGGGATGGCTGCCATCCTCCCACATATGCGCGAGGCCGAGCATGTCCAGGCGGGCCAGCAACACAGTCCACACCACATCGGCGAGGGAGTAGTCATCGCCCGCCAGCCATGTGCTTTTGCGCATGACCTCTTCCAGCATGTCAATCATCGAACGCAAGGTGAGTTGATGTTTGTTGGCGACCGCTTCGCTGCCAATGATCCGGTCCAGACTGGCGATGTCATCATATTTTTCTTCGTATAAGTCCGACAGCTCTTCGTGTTTTTTTGCAGCCTCTTGCAGTGTCTTCTTACGACGTTCCAGATCTTGATGGGCGATGGCCGCGCGCGTGCCCGACATCATACTGTAGAGAAGTTCGCGCTCCGGAAGGCGTTGCTGCAGATTGACCCATTGTTCCATCAAATCACGGCGGCGTTCATCGGTCGGGATCAGGTGCGGTCCGGGAAAGTGATTGTTGATGTAAATCGCGATGGCGATGCAATCGATGATTTCTTTTTGGTCATGGACCAAAGTAGGGACTACGCCGTTCGGGTTTAATTCCATATATTTGGGCTTGTAATGGGCATGGGCGCCAATAATATCGACAATCTTGCTGCGCCAGCGGACCCCCTTTTCGACAAGGGCGAGGCGCACGATCTGCGAGCTAAAGGATGCGGGATAGTGATATAAAACAGGTCGTCCCATGAACCATACCCAATATAGGCGTGCTTTTCTTTTCGTTGTTTTGCCGTCAGTCTAGCGTTTCAACCGGGGCGGAACAACCGGCACCGCCAATTTGTTAAGGATGTTTCATGAGTCCCCAGCATATTCTGATGTTGCTCGGCATGAACCTGATCTGGGCGCTGACCATGCTGGCCATGAAGGTGGTGATTGGCGAGGTGCCGCCTCTTTTGTTCCTTACGCTGCGCTTTTTGCTCACAGCGCTGGTCCTCATACCCTTTATGCGTCTTCAGCACGGGCAGATGAAAATGCTCTTTTACCTCGCGATGACAGCCGGTGGGGTGCAGTTTGCGCTGTTTTTTACCGGTTTGAGCATGGCGGAGGATGTTTCGGCGATCTCTGTGGTTGGCCAATTAGCGGTGCCTTTCGCGACTGTGTTGTCGATGATTTTCCTTGGCGAAGAGGTCCGCTGGCGGCGGT
>JANQLI010000274.1 GCA_028280675.1 Alphaproteobacteria bacterium | reverse complement strand
GTGCTTAGCGCAGCGACGGATTTCCAAAGCCGCACAGGGCAAGGTGTGGAGGCAACCATTGGGACACAGCGCGTGATCATTGGCAACCGATCACTGATGCGAGACCGTGGCATTGACACATCTGCTGAAGAAGAGCGCGCCTCTTTATGGGAAGCGGAGGCGCGCCCCGTCGTGTTCATGGCGGTGGATGGCGCGCTGGCTGGGCTGATCGCGATTGCCGATCCAGTGCGTGATGAAGCTCTGCAAGCGGTGCGCACGTTGAAAAAGATGAACGTGCGCACATTGATGCTCACCGGTGACGCCAAAGCGGTGGCCGATGCGGTCGCCAAACACGTTGGGATTGATGACGCCAAAGGCCCTGTGCGCCCCGAAGATAAATCGGCGGAAGTTGAGCGCCTCTCCGCAGAGGGCTATGTCGTCGGCATGGTCGGCGATGGCATCAACGATGCCCCGGCGCTTGCGCAAGCCGATGTCGGCATCGCCATGGGGTCGGGCACCGATGTCGCCATGGCAACCGCAGGGATCACCTTGATGCGCTCGGACCCGCGCCTTGTGGCCGGGGCGATTTCAGCGGGCCGGGCCACCTTTCGCAAGATCAAACAAAACTTGTTCTGGGCGTTCATCTATAATGTCATTGGCATCCCGCTGGCGGCGATGGGCATGCTCAGCCCGGCGATTGCCGGCGCCGCCATGGCGCTCAGCTCTGTCAGCGTCGTGACGAACTCACTTCTTTTGCGCCGTTGGGCGCCAAAACTCGATCACTAAAGAGGAGACCGTGATGGACAAAGTTGTTCTTAAAGTGGAAGGCATGACCTGCGGGGGATGCTCGGGCACTGTCGAAAAAGTGTTAAACGCCAAGGACGGTGTGCAAACCGTGTCGGCGTCTCATGAACAGGATCAAGTGGATGTGGAATTTGATTCCAGCGTCATTGCTCTTGCAACAATCGAAACTGCGATTGAAGATGCGGGCTTTGATGTGGTGAAGTGATATTGCAATTTTATTGCAATGTCATCCCGGGCTTCGATTGTAAAAGAGAAAGACCCGGGATCTTTTTTAAGATAACCATTTCCCTTGTCCGTCGAGACGGGGCTATGCCCTTCCTCAGGATGAAGGAAACGGTTAGATGAGGGCCTTTTCTTATATGTGTGATCGCAAGTGATTTAAGTATATGTGATCTCTTCAAACTCTTCGAGTTCGTAATAGGTTTGCATATATCCTTCGATGACGCCTTTCAGGAACGTGTAGTTGCCATCTGCGGTGCACCAGAGGTCATAGAGCGGGTGTTCTTCGGGGAGGCCTTCTCCGCCGGTGAATTGGAAATGCAGCGCTTTGAAGGTCCCGGCTTTGACCGTGATCTCTTCTTCGCCGACATAATCCATACTCATATCAATGGGGTACAACATCGGGCCCGTTGCGCCGCGGTGATCGGGGGATGAGAGCATGACACGTTTCAATGTTTGACCGCCTGACCCTTTGGAACGGTCAAAGTGATGGAAATGCCAGGCATCGCAGGCGATAGCGTGGTTTTGAAACGTTTTGGGTGGCTCCTCAAGATCGACCCGTTGCGACACGCGGCCTTCGAGGGCGGTATAAGTTTCGCACTCGACGAAATCTTTGTGCATCCGGAACCAGCCGGTGCCCATGAATTTATCATCGACGCCAATGCGCACGAAGCAATCGAGCGGCTCGTAATTGGCGTTCACACTGTAAGTAATGTCGCGCATCACAGCAGGGCGGTCATCAATCTGGCAATTGGCCGTGATGGTCCGCGCGCCATCGGCATGGACATGCACCACAAAGAATTCCCGCCCGCGGTCTTGCATGTGACGGCCTTCTTTGAGACTGCGGTATTGAATAACGCCGCGATAGGTCTTGTGGTCGCGCTGACGGACATCTTCTGTCATGTTTTTCACCTTTGTCTGAGCTGAAGTCTTAATCCCTCACTTGGCGGAAAAGGGGACGGGATTCAAGAGGGGACAAGGATATGACCAGCAAGTAGTCAGCGCGTGCACGCATAAAAAGCCTGGCACGCATAAAAAAAGCCGGGATCGGACATCCCGGCTTTTTGTTTATCCTGAAAAGGAATGTGTTAGAAACGGCTGCGCACCGTAACGCCATAGGTGCGCGGTTCGATCGGATAGCCATAAAGCTTGCCGCTTTGCAGCACACCGTCAAAGGTCAGATTGGTGTGGTGCTCATCAGTGAGGTTTTTGCCCCAAGCAATGAGTTCCCAGCGATCATCGTCGCTACGTACACCAAGACGGGCGCCCACTGTGGCATAGCCGTCAACCCAAGACCGTGGATCTTGTGTGGTTGCTGTCAACTGATCGTCGCGCCAGATTGCTTCGGCGCGGGCAAAACCGGTCCAGGTATTTGCAATCGGCATTTCATACGTTGCCGCCGCTTGGATGGTCCATTCCGGTGTGTTTGGCAACACGCCGCCGGACAAGTCACAGCTTCCTGCGAGCACGCCGTCAGCGACAACGCCTGCGGCGGAGCTACATGGACCGGATTCGAACGATACGAACTCGGCATCTTGCCAGGTCACTTGCCCTTCGAGGGTCAACGCTTCCGATGGGGTGGCCAAGGCTTCGATTTCGACACCTTTGGCTTCCACTTTACCCGCATTCTGGAGAATGAACTGGGTGCCCAAGAATGTGTTGTCTTGGAAGTCGTCATACTCCACGAAGTAAGCTGCAGCGTTCAGGCGCAGATTGTTGTCGAAGAACGTGCCTTTCATGCCGATTTCGTAAGAATCCGCGGTCTCTGGATCGAAGTCGCGTTGATCCAGGGTCAACACGCGGGTGACGTTGGTGCCGCCTGACTTATAGCCATGGCTATAAGAGAAATAGGTCAGCACATCTGGCGTCACTTCAAACTGTAGTTTGGCCGTCCCAGTGATGGCTTCGTCACTGTAGTTGGTCGTGAAACCAGCACCAACGGCAGGGGTCACTGGCTGGAAAGCCGTGTAAAGATTAAGCGGTACTGGGACATGCGTAATGCCAAAAGGAATTCCACTTATGTCCGGCGTTGTCGTAATTGGCAACGTGCCAGGAGGAATTATTACGCCACCTACCGGTGTGTTGGTGAAGGCGGCATCCAGCTTCTTATCTTCACTGGTGTAACGCAGACCCAATGTACCGCTCAAGCGATCCGTGAAATTATAAGTCCCCTGACCGAAGATAGCCCAACTCTCGTGATCTTGCTTGTAGGATTCATTTGAACCGCCACCATCAGGAAGACCATCGGCAAGGAACAGGAATGGATCGGTAATAACAGCACTGATTGGAACAGGGTTATCTGGATCACCGCTCAAAATAACACCAACGGTGTTTGTTAGTTCTTCAGATACGATCTCATCCACAATGTTGATGAGATCAACATAGAGATTCGTGTCGCTCCCAAAGCGCAGGGCTTCATCTAAGTCCAGATCTTGCTGGAAGTAATAGGCGCCCAGCACATATTCAAAGCGATCCGGGTCATTGTTCTGAATACGGATCTCTTGGCTAAACGCGCTTTGATCCCACGACCGGCTGTTCAAGGGCACCAGGTTGAGGTCGGTGAAGTCCGCATCAATGGTGCTGTCGAATTTGTAATTCCGCCAACCAGAGATCGTGGTCAACGTGTGGTTGCCCAGGTCCCAATCCATTTGCAAGGAGACGCCATAATCTTCGACTTTACTTGTTGGCAGATCATTGACCGCCACCACATTGTCGTCAAAGGCGCTTGGCGTCAGGACGGTGCCGCTCATGCCGCCGACCGCCGCATCGGTTGGCCCATTGGCCCAAGTAATGCCGGCGCAGCAATTTTCATCGGATTCCGTATAATCGGCGATCAAACGGAAAGACAATGTGTCGGTTGGCTCAAACAGCGCTTGGCCTTTGATGCCCCAGCGGTCCACATCGTTGAGATCTTGCCCATCGGTGAGGTTATCGACAAAACCATCGCGTTTCGAGCTAAAGCCAGAGAGGCTCGCGGCCAATTTGTCTTCGACAATCGGGCCGGTGATCAAGCCTTTGACATTGACGGCATCTAAATTGCCAATGGTCAGCTCGGCTGAGCCGCCAAATTCATATTGTGGTTTTTGCGACACGATGTTGACAGCGCCAGACGAGGTGTTTTTACCAAAGAGCGTGCCTTGCGGACCGCGCAGCACCTCAATGCGTTCAAGGTCCACCATGTCGTAAATCGCCGCGCCGCTGCGTGAGCGATACACACCGTCAACAAAGACGCCAACGGATGGCTCCAAACCGGCATTATTGCCAGACGTCCCGATGCCGCGAATGATGAAAGAGGTTTGTCCTGATGTTTGACTTTGGGTGTACGCAAAGCCGGGCACATAATCGATAATATCAAAGATGTTCTGATAGCCCGTATTGTCAAGGAACGCTGAGTCAAACGCCGACACGGCCAGCGGAATATCTTGGATGTTTTGTTCGCGCTTTTGCGCTGTCACAACAAGCTCAGAAATCACCGCTTGTGCTGGGACAATTGCGCTCGTGCTCATCAATGCCGCTACGCCGGCAATCGTCAGTGTTTTTTTTGTTTTAAAGGTCATAACCCATTATCCCCCTTCCGGAATTACTCGTGATCTTCCCCTGGAATCTTCCCTTGGCTTATCCTTCATCGTCGGCGCGCATGAGGGTTATGTAAGGCGCCTGAACCCAAGGGAATACCTAGCCAGATCATAAGCCTACACTCATAAAAGAGGGTTAACAAAAGCCATAATGCCCTGATGCTGACAAAGGATTGTGACAGTTGCCTTTTGGTCACGGTTTACGCTGGGGAAACATGCGCTTAGGCGGCGTCTTGGTCCTCTTCGCCAGCCACAGTCATCTCGACCTCGTGCCCCCAGAGCCGCTGAACATGGCCCAGAACCTTAGACGTTTGTTTTTCATCTAGTGGAACGCCGCGATGAGGCGTGTGCTGCAGTGTCAGCTTGCGGTCACTTGAGAGGCTGGCGCCGACCACCTGAATATTGGGGTCAAGGGTGCCAATATCATAAGATTGTGCGAGGGTTTGTCTGACAGCGCGATAACCGAGCTTGTTATGAATGGCCGACACCTCATAGCTGGGGCTTTCGGAGTCATCGTGCAGGGCGAACAGTTTGAAATCCCGCATCACTTTCGGGCTGAGATATTGCTCAATGAAGCTCTCATCGCGGAAGTGCTGCCAGGCATGCTTCAGGGCGCCGCGCCAATCGCCCGATCCGGCGAGATCAGGGAACCAGTCTTTGTCTTCGTCCGTCGGCTCTTCGCAAATCCGTTTGATGTCCTCCATCATGGCGAACCCGAGCGCATACGGATTAATGCCGTTAAAGCGCTGATCATCAAAGTCCGGTTGGAACACGACGCTGGTGTGGCTGTGAATAAATTCCAGCAAAGCGCCATCGGAAATCTGCCCGCGGCGGTGCAGTTCATGCATGATGTAGTGGTGCACGAAAGTGGCGCAACCTTCGTTCATCACTTTGGTTTGCCGTTGCGGGTAAAAGTATTGCGCAACATTCCGCACAATGCGCAAAATTTCCGCCTGCCACGGTTTTAAAATCGGTGAATATTTTTCCAGGAAGTAAAGCAGATTTTCTTCCGGCAGTTTCATCGCGTTTAAAACGTCATCATCGTCCGCCTCAAGATCTTGTGTGTCGCCGGTCACCGGTTGCGGCAATGTGCGCCAGAGGTCGTTAAAAGTTTCGCGCTCATGGGCAATGCGGCGGCGGAGTTTTTCTTCTTCTTGGTGCTCTGTCAAAGGCGGCGGGCGGTGATAGCGAAACACGCCTTCATTCATAATGGCGTGGGCCGGATCGAGGATCGCTTCCACCTCATCAAGGCCATATTCTTCTTCGCATTTGAGAATATATTTCTTAGCAAAGTCGAGATAATCCAGAATGCCTTCCGCGTCGGTCCATTGCCGGAAGAGATAATTGTTTTTGAAAAAGTGATTATGTCCAAAGGCCGCATGCGCAATCACCAAAGTTTGCATGGTCATGCTGTTGTCTTCCATGAGATAGGAAATACACGGGCTTGAATTGATCACAATCTCATAGGCGAGACCCTGCATACCGGTGCGGTACAGGGTTTCTTCGCGGGCGAACAATTTCCCAAACGACCAATGTTTATACATCAACGGCATGCCATGGGCCGAATAAGCGTCCAGCATTTGCTCGGATGAAATAATCTCAATTTGGTTCGGATAAATGTCGAGGCCGAGATCGTTGAAGGCAATATCTTCGACAGCCTGATATACACGATCAAGCTGACCAAAGTCCCAATCGGCGCCTTCGAATAACAAGGTCATGTGATGCCTCGCGCAAGGGCCGCCACTTCATTTTCGGACTTTTTAACAAAGAGCTGCCGGAAGACAGGATAAATGTCTTGCGGTTTCGAAATGCGCGTCATGGCGAAGTTCGGCCAATCGTGATGCACTTTACGATAAGCGCGCCACAGCTCAGCGCCGCTTTCTTCATCCGCGAAAACCGCCATTTCCCGCTCATCAAGAATTTCGATATAGGCGTAATATTGCGACATCGGCATGATGGTGCTGTTGAGAAGCTCGACACAATGCTGCGCATCGCCCGATTGCGTGTAGCCGTCAGAGGCTTGCGCCACATAAATGTTCCACGTATCGGCGCTATAGCGCTCTTTGGCGATGTCGAGCATTTCTTCCAATGCGGTGCTGACAATGGTGCCGCCGCTTTGCCGGCTATAGAAGAAGGTTTGCTCATCCACTTCTTGCGCTTCGTGGGTATGGCGAATAAACACCACATCCACTTTTTCATAGCGGCGTTTGAGGAAAAGATGCAGCAAGATGTAAAACCGTTTGGCGAGATCTTTTTCCCGTTCGCCCATTGAGCCGGACACATCCATCAAGCAAAACATCACCGCTTGACTGGTCTCCACCGGTGTCGGTTCGTAGGTGTTATAGCGCACATCGATCGGATCAATGTAGGGCACGCGCTTGCGTTTGACGTCAAACGCTTCGAGTTGCGCAATCAGCTCTTTCTTGCGCGCAATATCTTCCGGCGTGGGGTCGGCTTTTTTCTCAAGCTCAAACAGTTCATCTTTAACCGCGTTGTACGCGCGTGAGTCGGGACGGTTCAGCGCAATGCGGCGGCCAAAGGAATTGCGCATGGTGCGCACAAGGTTGATGTTGTTCGGCGTGCCGACGGTAGACAGACCGGCGCGCTTATATTTCATGCGCTTGATTTCTTTGAGCGAGGTTTTCACCAGGTTCGGCAGTTCGAGATCTTCGAAAAAGAGATCGAGAATTTCCTCTTGCGTGAGCGTAAACTGGAAACTGTCTTCGCCCTCGCCGTTCTCGCTCGCCTCTTTGCCTTGACCGGCGGCCCCTTGCGGCGGCTTTTTGATCTCATCGCCCGGCACAAATTCTTTGTTGCCTGGATAAACGCGGTCACGTTCCCCGCCTTGTGACCCGTGCACAAAGCGCGGCTCTTCAGTGCCTTTTTTGGGAATAGAAATTTTTTGACCGCTTTCAAAGTCGGTGACGGTGCGGTCTTTAAGGGACTTTTGTACCGCCTCTTTGATTTGCGTCTTGGCCCGGCGAATAAAGCGTTGGCGGTTGCCAAGGCTTTTGCCTTTGGGATTGAGACGCCGGTCAATAAAATGGGTCATCGGGGCACGTTACCTTTTGTTATCCTGCCGTGCCGTCGCACTCATCCATTCTTAGCTTGCCTTGTTGACACGCATATACCACTCAACCAAACGCCGTACTTGCCGTTCGGTATAGTTCCGCGACAGCATGCGCTCGACAAAATCTTTGTGCTTGCGCTCGGTGTTGCTGTCTTTCTTGGATTCGAAGCTGATCACCGGAAGCAAATCTTCCACTTGGGTGAACATGCGTTTTTCAATCACATTGCGCAGCTTCTCATAAGACGTCCAGGCCGGGTTCTTGCCTTCGTTTGAGGCGCGGGCGCGCAGGGCGAACTTCACAACCTCGTTGCGGAAGTCTTTTGGATTGGCAATGCCAGCCGGTTTTTCAATTTTGCTGAGTTCCGCATCGATTTGCGACCGGTCCATAATCTGGCCGGTGTCGGGATCTTTAAAGTCTTGGTCTTCGATCCAGGCATCGGCGTAAGCAATGTAGCGATCGAACAGGTTTTGACCGTAATCGCTATAGGATTCGAGATAGGCTTTTTGAATCTCTTTGCCAATAAACTCTGCATAGCGTGTCGCCAAATCCGATTTGATAAACTCAAGATAGCGTTTCTCGGTATCTTCCGGATATTGCTCGCGGCGCAAGGCGTTCTCAAGAATATACATCAGGTGCACCGGGTCTGCGGCCACTTCATTGGTGTCATAGTTGAAGGTTTCCGAGAGCACTTTAAAGGCAAAGCGCGTGCTGATCCCGTTCATGCCTTCATCGACGCCCGCCGCATCACGGTATTCTTGCACCGATTTTGCTTTCGGGTCGGTGTCTTTGAGCTTTTCGCCATCATACACGCGCATCTTGGAATAGATGTTCGAATTTTCGTGTTCTTTCAAGCGAGTCATCACAGAGAAGCGCGCGAGCATCGTCAACGTTTCCGGCGCGCAGTGCGATTGACTCAGCTCACTGTCGTTCAACAGCT
>JANQLI010000252.1 GCA_028280675.1 Alphaproteobacteria bacterium | reverse complement strand
CCTTAGAGGTTGCGGCTATGTTGCCACGCGCCGACCCCCATGACGCCTTATTATTACGCGAGGGTGCGTCATTGAAGGACTTGCGCCAGGGGGCGACGTTAGGAACGTCTTCGCCGCGGCGGCGAGCGCAAATTCTATCGCTGCGTCCTGATGTGAATGTTGTCCCTTTCCGCGGTAATGTTGATACGCGGCTTGCGAAATTATCGGCAGGCGAGGTTGATGCAACCATCTTAGCGCTGGCTGGCCTCTCGCGCTTGGATTTAGCGCATGAAGCAAGCGAGGTGTTCTTAAGCAACGTCATGTTGCCAGCCGTCGCGCAAGGCGCAATCGGTCTTGAAATACGCAAAGATGATGATGGCACCCGCGAGCAGATTGCAGCGTTGAATGACCTTTCGACTCATATTTGCGTCAGCTTAGAACGCGCTTTCCTGGAAGAATTACAAGGTTCGTGCCGAACGCCGATTGCAGGGCTTGCGGAAGTTATCGGTCATCATGACATTGCCTTCCGTGGCCAAGTTTTGCATCCGCAAGGCCTCAAAGTGTTTAATGTGGCCCGGCAAATAAAGCTCGATGCGCATCCCATGAAAGATGCATTGGTGTGTGGCCGTGATGCAGCCCGTGCGTTGCGCGCGCAGGCTGGGCATGCCTATTTTGATGTGTAATGTGCTATGCGTCTGATTATTACACGTCCAGAACCTGACGCCTCACGTACAGCCGAAGCTTTGCGCGCGTTGGCGCATGAGGCGTTAATCGTTCCCCTACTGACGATTATATATGACGATAAGGTTACATACGCTGACCTTAAACCCCAGGCTTTACTCATCACCAGTGCCAACGGGCTTCGCGCTTTTGCGAACAATGACCCTCGGCGTGACATTCCGGTGTTTTGTGTTGGGTCCGCTAGTGCAGCGGAAGCGAAGGTGCATGGATTTTCATGTGTGCGTGCCGCTGAAGGCGATGTGGCGTCATTGACGGCATTGGTTGCGACGTTAAACCCGCAAGAAGGTCTTTTGCTCCATATTGCGGGGACGGTTGTGTCAGGTAAGCTTGCTGAATCTCTCAGCGATCTCGGGTTTCAAGTTGTTCGCCGTGTTGCCTATCAGGCTAAGGCGGTCTCTGCACTGCCGCCATTACTCTCGGATATTCTCTCATCGCAAAAGGTGCAAGATTGGGACGGTATAGTATTCTTTTCCGCGAGGACGGCGGCTCATTTTGTCGATCTGGTTCAGAGCGCGGGCCTTGGGACATCGTGTCACAGGTTGAGGGCTTATTGTTTAAGCAAGCCGGTCGAGAAAGCATTGGCACCTCTTCACTTTCGTGCCACATATGTAGCTGAGGAACATACACAAGACAGCCTGCTGGCCTGTCTTGAAAGGGATTGAGTTCAAAGAAAGGATCTCTCATGGTTGCGGCAGATGACGACACGCCGAAGGATGCATCGCCATCCGCTTCTGAAGCAAAAACCGCGTTAGATAGGCCTGCAAAAGAGGATGCATCAAAAACGTCTTCTGATGCGAAAGATATGAAAGAGGATATTCAAGCCAAAGCAGCCTCTAAGACACCGCCAAAAAAAGCAACAGTGAAAAGACCGGCTGCGAAAAAAACAACGGCGAAGAAAAAGACTGCTACGAAAAACGCAACCTCATCCGCCAAGAAGCCTTCGGAAGAGAAAGCCAAAACTGAAGTGACTGCGGACAAATCGGTTGATGAAGCCCCGCCCTCATCAACAGCACAACAAATCACCAAGAGCGATGGCATTCCTGGTGGTATCGTAGGATTGCTTGCTCTTCTTCTGGTCTCTGCATTTGGCGGTGGCTTTGTGGCGTCGCAATTTGCTGGCAGCGATGGGTCGTCTATGGGCGCGGATACTTCAGCCTTAGAAGGGCAAGTCGCGCGCTTGCAAGAAGAGTTACAAGCCGTGAAAGATGTGCCAGAAACTTCGAACGCACCCCAAATTGATATGGCGCCGATTGAAGAGTCCATCACGACTCTAGAGAATCGTGTTGCTGGTCTTGAGCAGGCCCTGCTTGATATGAATGACCGTTCATCGAATGTAACTGTCAATGATGGCGTGGATACGTCTGAGCTGAATGCACTTATGGATAGTTTGGCGACAGTCAATGACGACATTGCAAATTTGCGTCGCGAGCTTGAAGAAAATGTCAGCGCCCGCGTAGAAGCTTTGGAGAAAAATGCGCCCCCAGCGGATTTAGAAGAAACCTTGGCTGGACTTGCGCCACGGCAAAACCTTGTTGCCTTGCGTCAGCGTCTCATCGCATTAGAACAAGATGAAACGGGTAGTGACGCAAAGCAGGCAGCGCTTTCCCTTGCTGTTGCCAATCTTGCGCGGGCGTCACAAATGGGTCAGCCTTTTGCGCAAGAATTAGAGGCGATTACAATTCTCGACCCGGCATTTACAGCCCCGGCGTCTTTAAAAGATGTTGCGGAGACAGGTTTACAACGTCGCGATCAATTGATTGTGGATTTTGGCCCAACCGCCCGTTCTGCATTTAGTGCGCAATGGCAATCGGAGAATGCGTCATGGTGGGATAATCTCATGGCGAATCTACGTGGCCTTGTCACCGTGCGCCAGACAGGGGATGTGGAAGGGGATAGTCTTGAAGCCATTATCGCGCGTACGGAAATACATCTCGCAAAAGCAGATTTACCCGCCGCCCTTCAAGAAGTGAAAGCGATTACGGGTCCAGCAGCAGATGTCTTGGCCGATTGGCGCACACAAGTGGAAGCGCAATTGCAGTTAGATGAGGTGATGCGGGATTTAAATACCAATGTGTTCCGCCAATTCGAAGACGTGGAGGACTGATCTCTCTATGATCCGCGTTTTCATTTTCTTTGCGTTTGCCGCCCTTCTTGCTGCAGGGGTGGCCATGCTCGCGGATCATCCGGGTGCCCTGGTTATAAATTGGCTGGGATGGGAAGTGCGCACCAGTTTTGGTGTCGCCTTCATCTTTTTGCTGGTTGCTGCAATTGCGCTCATTGCGTTCTATCGGTTTTACCTCAGCATCCGGCGTGCGCCCATTCTGATCGGGGATACCTTTGCAGCCCGCCGCCGTCGCCGGGGTTTACAGGCGTTGACTCAAGGTCTTGTCGCTGTGGCGGCCGGAGATGTGGAAAGTTCCCGCAAATTTGCCAAACGTGCCGAGGACCTCCTCGAAGCGCAACCGTTGCTGCAATTGCTCGGGGCGCAAGCCGCGCAAATGGAAGGCGATGAAGAGGCCGTCAGTGCGCATTATCAGGCCATGTTGGACGCTCCCGAAACAGAGATTTTAGGTTTGCGGGGGTTGCTCACCCAAGCCTTACGGGATGGCGATAAAGAAGCGGCAAAAGGCTATGCCGCGCGGGCCTACACCCTCAAGCCGCAAAGCCTATGGGCATATCAGTCGCTTCTCGAACTACAGTGCGAAGAGGGTGATTGGGATGGTGCTTTGGCGACGCTGAAGCAAGCAAAGAAAAAGAAAACGGCGCGTGCAGATGTTCTCACCCGTCAGCATGTTGTTCTTTTAAGCGCCAAAGCGGCGCGCGCGTTAGATCAGGACGACATGAGCACTGTGGAATCATGCGCGCTAAAGGCACACAAGAT